>NZ_JBEPFL010000040.1:0-76760 GCF_040301925.1 Streptomyces sp. NPDC000075 | reverse complement strand
GGTTTTTTAAATACATAAAAACCCGCGGGGGAGTGTAAAAGGAAGACCCCGCCGCCCCCCCGGGGGGCGGGGGCCCCCCCCCCGCCGGGGCGCCGGCCGAGCCGGACGAGCTGGTGACGCGGTGACGCGGTGACGCCGGGGTGACGGTCATCCGGTGACCTGGTGACGCGCCGTCACACGGTGGGGCGGCGTCGATCGTGCTGGAGGAGAGGAACGCCCGTGAGGCGGATGGAGGATCTCGTGGTGGTCGGCGCGGGCCCGTACGGGCTGTCGATCGCCGCGCACGCGGCGGCGGCCGGGCTCGGCGTACGGGTGCTGGGCCGGCCCATGGCCTCCTGGCGGGACCACATGCCCGAGGGCATGTACCTCAAGTCGGAGCCCTGGTCCTCCAACCTCTCCGCCCCCGGCGGCCGCTACACCCTCGCCGAGTACTGCGCCACCCGGGGCGTCACGGCGGAGCACGGCAGCCCGCTGCCGATCGGCACCTTCAGCGCGTACGGCCTCTGGTTCGCCCGCCACGCCGGCCTGCCCGAGGTGGAGGAGAGCACCGTCACGGAGGTCGCCCCGGAGGGTGACGGCTTCCGGGTGAGCACCGCCGAGGGGCCGCCGCTGCTCGCCCGCACGGTGGCCCTGGCCGTCGGGGTGATGCCGTTCACCCGGTACCCGCGGGCGCTGCGCGAGCTGCCCCCGTCCCACTACTCGCACAGCAGCGGCCACCGCGACCTGTCCCGCTTCGCCGGCCAGGACGTGGCCGTCCTCGGCGCCGGGCAGGCCGCGCTGGAGACCGCCGCGCTGCTCGCGGAGACGGGGGCCCGGCCCCGCCTGGTGGCCCGCCGGTCCCGGCTGAACTGGAACACCGTCCCGCAGCCCCTGCGGCGGCCGGTGCTGCGGGCCCTGCGCGACCCGCACAGCGGGCTCGGCACCGGCTGGCGCAGCTGGGTGTGGTCGGAGCTGCCCCGGGCGGTGCGCGCCCTGCCCGCGCCGACGCGGGAGCGGATCGCCGCGACCGCCCTGGGGCCGGCCGGGGCCTGGTGGCTGCGGGACCGCTTCGAGGGGCGGGTGCCCGCGCTCATGGGACACCGGCTGCACCGGGCGGTGGCGGCGGGCGGGCGGACCCGGCTCGGGCTGACCGCGCCGGGCGGGGAGTCCGTCGTCCTGGACACCGCGCACGTCATCGCCGCGACCGGCTTCGCCCCCCGGCTGGCCCGCCTCGGTTTCCTGGACGCCGGGCTGCGGGCCGCGCTGGCGACCGTGGGCGAGGGGGACGCGCCGGAGCTGAGCCCCGGATTCGAGTCCTCCTGGCCGGGACTGTTCTTCGCGGGGCTGCTGACGGCTCCCTCATTCGGACCTTCCATGCGATTCGTGCACGGCGCGGGCTTCACGGCGGGGAGACTGGTGAAGGGAGTCCGCAAGCGCCTCGGCGCGCGGGGTCCGCTGCCGGGCTCGACCGGCGGGGTCCGGCAGGTCCGGGCCCCCGCCGGGCATCCGGAGACGTATCTACGCTGAGATCCACCTGAGAGGGGTCCGCGATGGGCGCGGAACGAGCACAGGGCGGCCGGGGCTGGGTGCGCATTCCCGCCAGCCGGGGGGAGCAGCCCCCGTCGGGGGCCGCCGCGGCCAAGCCGCACGGAGCGGGGCAGTACGGCGGGGGCCAGCACGGCGGGGGTCCGTACGGCGCAGGCCAGCACGGCGGCCAGCACGGCGGGGGTCCGTACGGCGCGGGCCCGTACGGGGGCAGCCAGCAGGCCCCCGGCCCGTACGGATCCGGCGGGTACCCCCCGGGCTCCCACCGGGGAGCGGGCTCCGGCGACCCGGCGGCGATCTACCTCTCCCTCGTCAAGCGCTGGCGGGAGGCCGGGCGCACCCTTCCGGGGCATCCTGACGAGGAGTGGGAGCGGCTGATCTCGCAGCCGTGCTGGCCCGGCCGTTAGGTGGTGTGAGTCTGGTGGCAGCGGCGGAGCGGGACGCCGGGGGGCAGGGCCCGCCCGGACCCCTGACGGGCCCCGGGGAGCGGCTCGCGCTCAACGGCATGGGCAGCTTCGAGTGGGACCTGGACAGCGGCACCCTCGTCCTGGACGAGGCCGGGCTGGCCGTTTTCGACCTGGAGACGGACGAGTTCGACCACACCCCCCGGGGCCTGGGCCTGCGGATCCCGGCCGACGACTCGGCCCGGCTCCAGGACACCGTGGACGGAGCGCTCGGCGGCGGCGGGGAGACGTACGGCTCGTACTTCACGGTGCGCCGGCGCGACGGCCGCGACCAGTGGACCCACACCCAGGGCCGGGTCCTGCGCGACCCCGACGGCCGGGCCCGGCGGATCGTCGGCATCGTCCGCGACGCCACCGCCGAGCTCGCCCACGCGACGGTGCTGCGGAAACTGGAGAACGCCCGCATCCAGCAGGCGGCCATCGTGCAGCGCACCACGGAGGCCCTGTCGCGGGCGGTGACCGTCGACGACGTGACGGCCGCCCTCACCGGCGCCGGCGCCCTGGAACGGCTCGGCGCGGACGGGCTGGCCCTGGGCCTCGTCGAGAACGACGCCATCAAGATCATCGCGTTGAGCGGGGAGTCCCTGGAGATCCTCGACGAACGCAAATTCACCCGGCTGGACGGATCCCTGCCCCTGTCCCAGGCCGTCATCACCCGCAAGGCGCGCTTCGTCACCTCCCTCTCCGCCCTCGCGGACGAGTTCCCGCTGCTGGCCGACTACCTGCGCCGCATCCGCTTCGACGCCGCCGCCTACCTGCCGCTGATCGCCCAGGCCCGGGCCATCGGCGGACTCGTGCTCTTCTACCGCCGTCGCACCGACTTCAGCCCTGAGGAGCAGAACCTGTGCCTGGGCCTGGCCGGCATCGTCGCGCAGTCCCTCCAGCGGGCCCTCCTCTTCGACCAGGAACGCGAGTTCGCCACCGGCCTCCAGGCCTCGATGCTCCCCCGCCGCATCCCCGAGATCACCGGCGGGGAGATCGCCGTCCGCTACCACTCCGCCTGGAGCGGGCGGGAGGTCGGCGGTGACTGGTACGACGTCATCTCCCTGCCCCGTGACCGCGTCGGGATCGTGGTGGGCGACGTACAGGGCCACGACACGCACGCCGCCGCCATCATGGGCCAGCTGCGCATCGCGCTGCGCGCCTACGCGGGCGAGGGACACCCGCCGTCCACCGTCCTCGCGCGGGCCTCCCGCTTCCTCGCCGAACTCGACACCGAACGCTTCGCCACCTGCATGTACGCCCAGGTGGACCTGGAGACCGGAGGCGTACGGGCCGTCCGCGCGGGCCACCTCGGCCCGCTGATCCGGCACACGGACGGGCGTACCGGCTGGCCCAACGTACGCGGCGGCCTGCCGCTGGGGCTGGCCTCGGCCTTCGAACAGGAGGAGTTCCCCGAGACCCGGCTGGACCTGGTCCCCGGCGAGACGCTCGTCCTGTGCACCGACGGGCTCGTCGAGGAGCCCGGTTCCACCATCACCGCCGGGATGGACGCCCTGGCCCAGGCCGTGCGCAGCGGGCCGCAGAGCCCGGGGGAGCTCGCCGACCACCTCTCCGACCGGCTGTGGGAACGCTGGGGCTCCGGCGACGACGTCGCCCTGCTCGTGCTGCGGCGGGCCCCCGACCCGGGCACCCACCGGGCGCCCCGGATCCACCAGTACGTCCACCAGGCCGACCCCGAGGGGCTTTCCGACGCCCGCTACGCCCTGCGGCAGGCCCTGCGCGACTGGGGGATGGCGGAGCTGGCCGACGACGTCGAGCTGGCGGCGGGGGAGCTGCTGGTCAACGCCCTGCTGCACACGGACGGCGGGGCGGTGCTGACGATGGAGGTGCTGCCGGAGCCGGTGCGGCGGATCCGGCTGTGGGTCAAGGACCGCTCCAGCGTGTGGCCGCGCAGGCGCTCCCCGGGCGAGGCGGCCACCACGGGGCGCGGGCTGCTGCTGGTGGACGCGCTGGCCACGCACTGGGGGGTGGAGTCCAGGGGTGACGGCAAGGCGGTGTGGTGCGAGTTCGACGCGGGCGGCGCTCCGCGCGGCGCGGCGTGACCGGCGGCCTGGCCGAAGGCCCGCCGTGACCGAGCGGTCACGCCGAGTTGTGGGATGCGGAGGGCGGGGTGATGATGCCGCCATGAAACCGAAGCGTGGTCTTCCGCGTGGCGTGCGGAACGAGCCGTGCGCCGCCTGAACAGGGGTGCGGTCACGGGCATCGTGGTAACGCTCCTCGTGCTGCTGCTGGCGGCCGGGGGGCAGGCGGTCGTGGACTGGACGACCGGGCGGCCGCACAGCGACCCCGGGTGCCAGACGGTCGCGTTCATGTCGATGACGGGCGTCGCCCCGGAGTGCCGGTAGCGGCGGCTACCGGACCCCGCGGGCCTGCCACCCCCTGCTACCGGTGGTCGACGACCACCACGATGTCGCGCTCGTCCTGCGCGACCGTGCTGAGCGCGCGCGGCATCAGCCCGGACATGTGGATCTCCTGGAGCTCCGCGACGGCCCGCGCCGGGCCCTCGTGCAGGCCGGCCGTCAGCGGGCTCACCGCCTTCCAGTGGTGCTCCCGGCCGTCGCAGAACACCTCGCCGGCGCCGATGCTCAGGCGGCTGCCGTCCTGGACGACGGTGGCCTTGATCTGGACCGCCCCCGACGTCGGGGAGAGCTCGCAGTGGTAGGTGCCGGAAAGGACGACCTCGCCCTGACCGTTGATGTGGGCCTGCGACCTCATGGAAATTCCCTGGTGGAAAACGGTGGCCAGGGCGGGGGTGGCGAACAGGGTGGTGGCGGCGAGGGCGGAGAAGGCCGTCAGGGCCATTCGGCGGGCAGCGGTGGACATTATTCCTCCGGGTGGGTGCGGGGTGGCGGGATTCCGCCGGAACGCATTGTGCTGGCAGTTGGCGGGCAACTCGCTCCGCGCGCTCGTGTCGGTGTGTGCAATTCCCCGCTCGGGCGCGTGAGACTGGCCGAAAGATATCGCCGCCGAACGCCTGCTTTCGAAGATCCCCGAAGGGGTCCCCGTATGCGTCACACCTCCCGCGCGCTCGCCGCCGCCGCGCTCCTGCCCGCCCTGCTGCTGACCGCCACCGCCTGCCAGAGCGCCCCCGGGGGGACCGCGCAGCCCCCGGCCGCCGTGCCCGCCGTCCCGGCCGACGACGGGGTGCCGGGCGGCGACGAGGAGCCCGCCGCCCCGGACCGGGCCGCGGCGGCCGGCGCCGCGAAGGATGCCCATGTGGGTGACTCCGTACGGGTGCAAGGGCGGGAGGTGGGTCGACACCTCCAGGTGCTGCTCGGCGCGTTCGTGGACCCCGCCGTCAGCGTCGAACCCAACTACGCGCCCCCCGCCGGCAAG
This sequence comes from Streptomyces sp. NPDC000075, assembly GCF_040301925.1. NCBI lineage: Bacteria > Bacillati > Actinomycetota > Actinomycetes > Kitasatosporales > Streptomycetaceae > Streptomyces > Streptomyces sp. NPDC000075. The sequence goes on along the minus strand of NZ_JBEPFL010000040.1, from coordinate 71,433 downwards.
CGCTGGGTGGCCGCCTCGATGTCGTTCGTCAACGTCGGCGGGGCCTCGTACGGGGCGCTCGGGCGCATGTGGGCGTACGACGGCGCGGGCAAGCGCCACCCGGCCCTGCGCACCGGTGAACTGACGACCGGCAAACCCCTCGTCTTCGATTCCCTCGCGGTCGGTGAACGGGCCGAAGGGTGGGTGGTGTTCGAAATTCCGGAAAACCAGCGCATTGTGCGGCTCCAGTATCAGGACGCGAACATGCGGCCGAATTCCGGAGGTGGATTCTGGGCCGTGTAGCCCGCCCGGGTGAAAGGCCGTGAAAGGCCCGGGCGGGAGAGCACTAAGGTGCGGCGCATGACTTCAACGCAAGCCGAAACCGACCGCTCCCTGCTCGGCACCCTTTCCGTCCTCGCCTGGATCGGTGACCCCTCCGAGGGCCACGACGTCCCGTACCTCATCGCCTACACCCTCGGCGACGGCCCGCAGGGGCGGGAGGGCGGCGAGGCGGCCGCCCGCGGGCTGCTGGAGGAGATCGGCCTGCAGATCGGCGACGTCGTCATGGACGGCACGCGCAACCCGCGTACCTTCCCCGTGCAGATCCTGCTCGCCGACGACCAGATCGCACTGACCCTGCCCGGACTGAACGCCACCTGCACCGCCCCGCCCGAGTGGGTGGCCGCCGCGAACGAGAGCGGGCAGGCCTACTTCCTGTTCGCCACCCGCGCCTGGCCCGAGGCCGTCCCGGGCCAGGCCGTGACGCCGGAGCTGCTCCAGGGCTTCGCCGGGGACGAGGCGGTGCTGACCAGCAGCGCCCACTGCGTCCTCGCGGTGCAGACCCTGCAGAAGTAGCCGCGGCGGCGGTCGCCGCCCCGCTCCGGCCGCCGGGCTCCCAGCCTGCCCGGCGGCCGGCCCCTTTCCCGGCCGGCTGCCCCCTACGGCCCTGACGGGCACTCGAAGGCGAAGCGCAGCGAACGGACGCGGTTGTCGAAGTTGGACCCCGCCAGGTCGGGCAGGCCCACCGCCCGCAACCCCACCGGCCGGGTCAGCAGCTCGCGGAACAGGGCCTTCATCTCCACCCGGGCCAGATGGGCGCCCAGGCAGAAGTGCGGCCCCCCGCCGCCGAAGCCCAGGTGCGGGTTGGGCGAGCGGGTGATGTCGAAGGCGTCAGGGTCCGGGAAGACCGCCTCGTCCCGGTTGGCGGAGGCGTAGTACAGCACCACCTTGTCCCCCGGGGCGAACGCGTGACCGCCCAGGGTGTGTTCCGTGGTGACCGTCCGGCGGAACTGGATGATCGGCGTCGAGTGCCGGATCATCTCGTCCACCGCGCCGTCCGCGTACGTCTCGAAGTCCGACAGCAGCAGGTCCCGTTGGGCGGGGAAGTCCGTCAGCAGGGTCAGCCCGTGGGTGATGGCGTTGCGGGTCGTCTCCACCCCCGCCACCATCAGCAGGCTGAAGAAGGCCCCCAACTGGCGGGCCCCGAGCGCCTGCCCGTCCACGTTCGCGCACACCAGGGCCGAGATCAGGTCGTCGGAGGGGTTGCGGCGCCGCTCCCGGCCGATGCCCGCGACCATCCGCTGCATCCGGGCCAGAGCCCGCAGCCCGCGCCCGGGCATCCGCAGCCGCGACGCCAGGCCGCGCTCCACCCCGATGTTCTCCGAGGCGTGGTTGACCCGGTCGGCGATCTCCGCCCGGTAGCGGTCGGGGATGCCCATCATGTTGCAGATGACCTCCAGGGGCAGCCGGGAGGACACCGCCGAGACGAACTCGTCGGGCCGCCGCTCCAGCACGTCGTCCACGATCCGCGCCGCCACCGCGTGGATGTCCTCCTCCGCGGCCGCCAGCAGCCGGGGCGTGAACGCCCGCTGCACGATCTTCCGCAGCTGCGCGTGGTCCGGGCCGTCCAGGTTGACCATCGAGTCCCCGAACAGGGCCCGCACCCAGCGGGCCGGCTCCGGCGTGGTGACCCCGGGGGCGCTCGCGAACACCTTGGGCAGCCGGCTGGCCTCCTGCACGTCCGCGTGCCGTACGAGGGCCCAGTGGCCGCCGCGGCCACCGCCCTCCGGAACGAACACGGGGGAGTCCAGGGCGCGCAGGCGGGCGAAGGCCGCGAGGCGGTCGGCGGGAGGCCGCTGCCAGAAGCCCGGCTCGGCCAGTTCCCCGCCGGGGCCGGTACCGAGTCTCTGTGAGGGGAGTGTCATCCGAGGTGCCTCTCTTGCCGTCGCCCGTCACCGTGGCGTCCTGCGCTGGAGAACGCCGGCGGCGCCACGGGGGTGACGGTCCCGGGCGCCGCCGCCTCAGACGGCCACCGGCGCGGAGCGGACCGCGAGGGTCATCCCCACCACCACCGTGCCCGCCGCGACCAGCCCCGCGTACAGCACGGCGTACGAACCCGCCCAGGTGCAGGCGAGGATCGCGACGGCGGACAGCGGCAGGACCAGCTGCTGGGCGGGCCCCCGCTTGAAGTGCCGCGAGTGCAGCAGCCACACCATCAACAGGAACACCGCCGCCGGCACGGTCACGGCGGCGTTCGCCGCCACCTGCGAGATGTGCGCCTTGCCGACCGCGTGCTCCACCGCCACCTCGATGCCCGCGCCGATCGCCGCACCCGAACCGAAGATCACCAGGTGGCCGTAGCCCCACGGGATGGCCTCCCGGTTGGAGTTCAGCCGCTCGTGCATCGGGACCGCGAAGTAGATCCACCAGGCGGCGAAGACGATCAGCAGCCCGCCCGCCGCGATGGGCAGCAGCTCGCCCAGCGCCTCGTGCTCGTCGAGGGCCGACTTCACCGCCACGGTGCTCGCGGCGATGGTCTCGCCCAGCACGATGATGGTGAACAGCCCGTACCGTTCCACGATGTGGTGGGCGTGCCACGGCGTCTGGTGCCCGCTCTCCGCCACCAGCGGGACCATCAGCTCGGCCACCAGCAGCACCAGGAACAGCCAGCGCTTCCACCCGTCCGGCGCGAACAGCAGCCCCACCCAACCCGCCTGGCACAGCAGCAGCCCGGCCGCGTACTTCAGCGCCGCGGTCCGCCCCGGCCCGCTCTCCCCGGCCGCGGCCCGCAGCCACTGCGCCGTCAGCGCCAGGCGCATGATCAGGTAGCCGACGACGGCCACCGTCCAGTCGTTGCCGTCGAAGGCCCGGCTCACCCCCGCCGCGTAGACGAGCACCCCGGCGATCTGCACGAGCGTCGCGATCCGGTACGGCACGTCGTCGCAGTCGTAGGCGGAGGCGAACCAGGTGAAGTTCATCCACGCCCACCACACGCCGAAGAAGACGAAGAAGTAGCCGACCAGCCCGCTGCCGGGATGCCCCTCCGCGAGCGCGTGCACCAGCCGCTGACCCGCCTGGGCGATCGCGACGACGAAGCAGAGGTCGAAGAACAGCTCCAGCGTGGTGGCGGTCCGGTGGCCCTCGTCGCGGCTGCGGGCGGTCATAGGTACGTACGTCATACCGCCCAGCACACCAGGCCCGGGCCGCCCGGGAGCCGAGGCGCGCGGCCCGCACCGCACGGGTACCCCGGCCGGACGCGGGCGCCGGCGGCCCGACCAACGCACTGCCCGCGGCGGGACCTTGTCCCGCCGCCCGCACGACGTTCGCCCCTGACGCGCGGTGCCCCCGCGGGCAGAGCCTGGAAGGGTCACGCCCCTCCTCGACGTTCAGGACGACGCCATGAGCACCGCAACCCAGCAAGCGCCGGAGGTATTGGCCGACCCGGCGCAGTACCGCCCGGGCCGCGCCATCACGGACTGGAGGCCGGAGGATCCGTCCTTCTGGCAGTCCACGGGCAAGCGGGTCGCGACCCGCAACCTGTGGATCGCGGTACCGGCGCTCCTGGTGGCCTTCGTGGTCTGGCAGGTCTGGAGCATCACGGCGACCAACCTGAAGGACGTCGGATTCGGCTTCTCCCAGTCGCAGCTGTTCTGGCTGACGGCGATCCCCGGCGTCACCGGCGGCACCGCCCGTATCTTCTACACCTTCCTCGGCCCGATGGTCGGCCAGCGGCGTTTCACCGCGCTCTCCACGCTGGTGCTGATCGTCCCGCTGCTGTGGCTGGGCTTCGCCGTGCAGGACCCGGGCACCTCCTACGGCACGATGGTCGCGATCGCCGCGCTGTGCGGTATCGGCGGCGCGAACTTCTCCTCCTCCCTGGCCAACATCGGCTTCTTCTACCCCAAGCAGGAGAAGGGCAACGCCACCGGCATCAACGGCGGCCTGGGCAACCTGGGCGTCTCCGTGGTCCAGCTGCTGACGCCCATCCTGATCACCTCGTCGGTGCTGGCGATCGGCGCGGGCCAGAAGAAGGCGAACGGCTCGGAGATCTACCTCCAGAACGCGGCTTTCGTCTGGGTCCCGGTGGTGGTCGTGCTCGCGGCCGTGGCCTGGTTCGGGCAGAACGACCTGAAGGTCGCCTCCACCCCGTTCAGCCAGCAGAAGATCATCTTCCGGCGTAAGCACAACTGGCTGATGACCTGGCTCTACGTCGGCACCTTCGGCTCCTTCATCGGCTTCGCCGCCGCGCTGCCGCTGCTCATCAAGACCACCTTCCCGGCGTACTCGGTGGCGACCTACGCCTGGATGGGCCCGGCGCTGGGCGCCCTGGCCCGCTGGGCGGGCGGCTGGATCGCCGACAAGCTGGGCGGGGCCCGGGTGACGATCCTGTCGTTCGCGGGCATGGCCGCCTCGATCATCGGTGTGATCAACTTCCTGCCCACAGGCTCGGATTCGGGTTCCTTCCACGGTTTCTTCCTCTGCTTCCTGGCCGCGTTCTTCTTCTCCGGCGTCGGTAACGGCTCGACCTTCCGGCAGATCCCGGTGATCTTCCGGGGCGTGCACCTGAAGGGTCTGGCGGAGGGCACCCCGCAGTACGCGGCGGCCCTGAAGCAGGCGGAGATCGAGTCCGGAGCGGTGACCGGTTTCACCGCGGGAATCGCCGCCTACGGGTTCTTCTTCATCCCGGCGATGTTCGCCAACTTCGCCGTGACCAGTGCGATGTGGGGCTTCGTGGGGTTCTACGCGAGCTGTGTGGTCGTGGCCTGGTGGTTCTACGCCCGGCCCGGCGCGGAAGCCCCCAGCTGACCCGCGTCCCCCGCGCCGGTCCCGTTCCACGCCTCCATGCTGCCCGGCCCGTCCGGGGCGGGCGCGGCGTTGTCCACAGGGGCGGGCATGCGTCGGATCATCGGATTAAGAGCGACGCGCGCAGATATTTGTGAAAGCTTTCACAAGCGCACGAAGGGCTTAAGTCCCCTCCTGAAACTCCAGGTCACACCACCTGTGCAGCAGCCGGGGCCCGAAGGTCGCAGGACCTTCGGGCCCCGATTCGGGACCATCGCGGCGCCAAATGATCGATCAAAGGGCGTGCAATGGAGACAAGCAATGAGGCGACTCGGAAGGTGCCGGCCATGACTGCCACCCCTGCGGAAACCACGATGCACACCGGAGCCTGGGACGGCTTCAAGGGCGGCCTGTGGCGCGACGCCATCGACGTCCGCGACTTCATCCAGCGGAACTACACCCCGTACGAGGGCGACGGCTCCTTCCTCGCCGGCCCCACCGAGCGCACCACCGCCGTGTGGAAGTCCCTCACCGACAAGTTCCCCCAGGAGCGCGAGAAGGGCGTCTACGACATCGCGTACGACATCCCCTCGACGATCACCGCCCACGCCCCCGGCTACATCGACCGCGACAAGGACCTGATCGTCGGTCTCCAGACGGACGCCCCGCTCAAGCGCGCGATCATGCCGAACGGCGGCTGGCGCATGGTCGCCGGCGCCCTGGACACCTACGGCTACCCGGTCTCCGAGGAACTGGCGAAGGTCTTCACCGAATACCGCAAGACCCACAACGCCGGCGTCTTCGACGCCTACACCCCCGAGATCCGCGCCGCCCGCAAGGCGGGCGTGGTGACCGGCCTCCCCGACGCGTACGGCCGCGGCCGCATCATCGGCGACTACCGCCGCGTGGCCCTCTACGGCGTCGACCGCCTCATCGAGGCCAAGAAGGAGGAGAAGGACGAGCTGAACGCCCTCCCCGCGGGCGGCCGTTCGCTGGAGGAGACCATCCGCCTGCGCGAGGAACTCGCCGAGCAGATCCGCGCCCTCACCGAACTCAAGGCGATGGCGGCCTCCTACGGCTACGACATCTCCGGCCCGGCCGGCACCGGCCGCGAGGCCATCCAGTGGCTGTACTTCGCCTACCTGGCCGCCGTGAAGGAGCAGAACGGTGCGGCCATGTCACTCGGCCGCACCTCCACCTTTGTCGACATATACCTTCAGCGCGACATCGAGGCCGGCCTGCTCACCGAGGAAACCGCCCAGGAACTCGTCGACGACTTCATCATCAAGCTCCGCATCGTGCGCTTCCTGCGCACCCCGGAGTACGACGAGCTGTTCTCCGGCGACCCGACCTGGGTCACCGAGTCCATCGCCGGCATGGGCGAGGACGGCCGCCCCCTCGTCACCAGGACCTCCTTCCGCTACCTCCAGACCCTCTACAACCTCGGCCCGGCCCCCGAGCCCAACATGACCGTCTTCTGGTCGCCCCGCCTGCCGCAGGGCTTCAAGGAGTTCTGCGCCCACGTCTCGATCGACACCTCCTCCGTGCAGTACGAGTCCGACGAGCTGATGCGCCCCCGGTTCGGCGACGACACCGCCATCGCCTGCTGCGTGTCGGCCATGCCCGTCGGCAAGCAGATGCAGTTCTTCGGCGCCCGCGTGAACCTCGCCAAGACGCTGCTCTACGCGATCAACGGCGGCCGCGACGAGAAGTCCGGCGCCCAGGTCGGCCCCCGCACCGCCGTCCCGGCCTCCGCCGTCCTCGACTACCACGAGGTCATGGAACGGTTCGACACGCAGCTGGAGTGGCTCGCCCGGACCTACGTCCACGCCCTGAACGTCATCCACTACATGCACGACCGGTACGCGTACGAGCGCATCGAGATGGCCCTCCACGACCGCGATGTCCGCCGCACCATGGCCTGCGGCATCGCCGGCCTCTCGGTCGCCGCCGACTCCCTGTCCGCCATCAAGCACGCGAAGGTCACCGCCGTACGCGACGAGACCGGCCTCGCCACCGACTACCTCGTCGAAGGCGACTACCCGGCCTACGGCAACAACGACGACCGCGTCGACGCGATCGCCGTGTGGCTGGTCGAGGAGTTCATGCGCAAGGTCCGCAAGCACGAGACGTACCGGGGCGCCGAGCACACCCAGTCCGTGCTGACGATCACCTCGAACGTGGTCTACGGCAAGAAGACCGGCAACACCCCCGACGGCCGCCGCTCCGGCGAGCCGTTCTCCCCGGGCGCCAACCCCATGAACGGCCGCGACACCCACGGCTACGTCACCTCGGCGCTGTCCGTCGCCAAGCTCCCCTACGAGGACGCCGAGGACGGCATCTCGCTCACCAACACGGTCACCCCCGACGGCCTCGGCCGCACCCCCGAGGAGCGGATCAGGAACCTCGCGGGCGTCCTCGACGGCTACATGGCGGTCGACGGCTTCCACATGAACGTCAACGTCCTCAACCGCGACACCCTCATGGACGCCATGGAGCACCCGGAGAAATACCCGCAGCTGACCATCCGGGTCAGCGGGTACGCGGTCAACTTCGTCCGCCTCACCCGCGACCAGCAGCTCGACGTCCTCAACCGCACCTTCCACGGCACGCTGTAACCGCTCCCGGGCCCCACCCGCCGCCCGGCCACCGCCGGCCGGAAGACCCCCGGGCCGCGCCGCCCGGGGGTCCGGGCCCTCACCCCGGCCCCCGGGGCCGCACGCTTCCATCGGACACCGGAACACGTCTGGAGCACCCGCCATGACCGTCCTCTTCGGTACGAGCCTCCCCGTCGGCCCCACCCCGGCCGCCGCCCCCGCCAGCTGCGGGCGCACCCCGGCCGCCGCGGCGACCCAGCGCCCCAGCGAGGGCTCCGTCCACTCCTGGGACCTGTCCACCGGCGTCGACGGACCCGGCACCCGGTTCGTCACCTTCCTCGCCGGATGCCCGCTGACCTGCCTGTACTGCCACAACCCCGACACCATGCGCATGCGCGGCGGCAAGCGCACCTCCGCCGACGCCGTCATCGCCGAAGCCCGCAAGTACACCCGCTTCATCTCCGCCTCGGGCGGAGGCGCCACCCTCTCGGGCGGGGAACCGCTGCTCCAGCCCGTCTTCGCGGGCGAACTCCTGCACCGCATGAAGCACGAGCTCGGCCTGCACACCGCCCTCGACACCTCCGGCTTCCTCGGCGCCCGTGCCACCGACGCGCTGCTGCGCGACGTGGACCTCGTCCTCCTCGACATCAAGTCCTGGGACCGCGACACCTACCGGCACGTCACCGGCCGCCCGCTCGAACCCACCCTCGACTTCGCCCGCCGCCTCGCCGGCCTGGGCAAGGAGGTGCACCTGCGGTTCGTGCTGGTGCCCGGCCTCACCGACGCCCACGAGAACGTCGACGGCGTGGCCGCGTTCGCCGCAGGCCTCGGCAACGTCTCACGGGTGGACGTCCTGCCCTTCCACAAGCTGGGCGAGAGCAAGTGGGAGGCCCTGGGGGTGCCCTTCACCCTCCACGACACGCCGTCGCCCACCGCCGCACAGGTCGCCGAGGCCAAGGCGGTTTTCGCCGCCCGCGGGCTGGATGCCGTATGACCCGTTCGGAGCAACCATAAGATCTGCATAACGGGCCAAAACGGTACAGACCACCTAGCGTGGTGCTGTGTCCGAGCCCACAGACGTACTCGCCGCAGACCCGCCGCCACCGCCCGGCGCACCGCAGCCCCCAGCGCCGGCCGGCCGGTCCGTCACCGCACGGGCCACCCTGGCCGGCACGGTCGTGTCCCTCCTGCTCATCGCCGCGATCGTGCTCGGCAGCCGCCTCCTGCGGGACTTCGACTCCGCACTGCTGCCCTACGCCGTCGCCACCGTCTTCCTGGCCTTCGGCGTGGCCTACCGGTACACCGTCTGGGTCTCCGCACCCGGCGCGCGCCGCCTCTTCAAAAAGGGCTTCGGCAGCTTCTTCTCGGCCGCCAACTTCAAGAAGGCACCCACCGCCCTGCCGCGGATGATCGCCACCTACCTCGGATTCCAGAAATTCCTCGGCGCCCGCTCCCGCCCCCGCTGGGCCGCCCACCAGCTGATCTTCTGGGGCTGCCTGCTGGCCGCCGCGATCACCTTCCCCCTCACCTGGGGCTGGTTCACCTTCACCTCCGGCAGCGGCTCCGGCCCCGGCTACGAAATGCGGATCTGGGGCTTCAAAGTCCTCGGCTTCAACTCGCTGAACATCCTCGGCTGGCTGATGTTCCACGGCCTGGACATCGCGGCCGTCCTTGTCATCCCCGGAGCCTCGTACTTCCTGTGGCGCCGCATGAAGGACCGCGGCGCCATCACCGGCCAGCGGTTCGCCTACGACCTGCTCCCGCTGATCTGCCTCATCGTGATCTCGGTGACCGGACTCCTGCTGACCTTCTCGTCGATCTTCCTGCACGGAGGCGGCTACGAGTTCCTGGCCATCCTCCACATGGTGTCCGTCGTCTTCACCCTCATCTACATCCCCTTCGGGAAGTTCTTCCACATCGTCCAGCGGCCCGCCGCCGTCGGCATGCAGCTGTTCAAGTACACCGCCCGCCAGGACGAACAGGTCTTCGCCTGCAAGCGCTGCGGCGAACCCATCGACACCACCCCGTACGTCGAGAACCTGCGCGGCACCATGCGCGACCTCCGCCTCGACTTCAACGCCTTCGTCGAGTACTGCCCCCGCTGCAAGCGGATCCTGCGCGGCAACGCCTACCTGACCCACGTCAAGAAGGGCTTCAAGTGACCGCGACGGACCCCGCCCAGCCGGCCCCCCTGCCCCTCGACCCGGCCATCGCCCCGCCCGGCACCCGCAACTTCCGCGACGCCGGCGGCCTCCCCGCCGACCGCTGGCACGCCGACCAGAACGGCGAGACCCTCGTCCCCACCCACTGCTGCTTCTGCGGCGTGCAGTGCGGCATGTACCTGCGCGTCGACCGCGCCGGCAAGGTCTTCGGCGTCGAACCCCGCAACCACGACATCAACCGGATGCGGATGTGCCCCAAGGGCATCAACGCCTACCAGCAGGTCAACCACCCCGACCGGCTGACCGCACCACTGATGCGCCGCTCCCGCGACGAGGAGTTCAAGGAGGTCTCCTGGGACGAGGCCCTGAACTTCACCGTCTCCGAGATCCGCCGCATCCAGGAAACCCACGGCAACGACGCCTTCGGACTCCTCGGCGGCGCCAGCCTGTTCTCCGAGAAGACCTACCTCGTCGGGAAGTTCGCCCGCGTCGCCCTCAAGACCAAACACGTCGACTACAACGGCCGGCTCTGCATGGTCAGCGCCGCCGGCGCCAACAAACTCGCCTTCGGCATCGACCGCGCCGGCAACCCCTTCTCCGACATCCTGCTCACCGACTGCCTGCTCATCGCCGGATCCAACGTCGGCGAGTGCTTCCCCGTGATGACCCAGTACCTGTGGGGCGCACGCGACCGCGGAGCCACCCTGATCGTCGTCGACCCGCGGGAGACGGCCATCGCCCGCACCGCCGACATCCACGTCGCCCTCAGACCCGGCACCGACTCCGCGTTCTTCAACTCCGTCCTGCACGTGATCGTCGCCGAAGGCCTCACCGACGAGGCCTACCTCGCCGCACACACCACCGGCTGGGACGAGGTCAAGAAGACCGTCGCCGAATATCCGCCCGCCCGCTCCGCCGAGATCTGCGGCATCCCCGCCGAACAGATCACCCAGGTCGCCCGCGTCTTCGCGACCGCCGGCAAGGCCATGGCCTGGCACGCCCGCGGAATCGAACACCACTCCCAGGGCGTCGAGAACTGCCTCACCGTCATCAACCTGTGCGTCGCCACCGGCAACATCGGCAAACCGGGCGCCGGCTACGGCACCATCACCGGCCAGGGCAACGGGCAGGGCGGCCGCGAACACGGCCAGAAATCCGACCTGCTCCCCGGCGGCCGCTCCATCACCAACCCGGAACACCGCGCCCAGATCTGCCGCATCTGGGGCATCGAGGAGTCCGAACTCCCCGGCGCCGGGACCTCCATGATGGAGATGGTCTGGCAGATGCAGCGCAAGGAGATCCGCGGCCTCATCGGCATCTGCAACAACCCCTTCGTCTCCCTCCCCAACTACGCCGTGGTCAAGGCCGGCTACGACACCGCCGAGTTCCACGCCCAGTTCGACTTCTTCCTCTCCGAGACCGCGGCCAACGCCCACGTCGTCTTCCCCGTCACCACCTGGGCCGAGGACGAGGGCGTCATGGCCAACGCCGAAGCACGCGTCGTCAAGCACAACAAGGCCCAGGAACCTCCCGCCGGCGTCCGCACCGACACCTGGGTCATCTGCGAACTCGCCCGGCGCCTCGGCGCAGGCCACCACTTCGACTTCCCCGGCTCCCGCGAGGTGTTCGAAGAACTGCGCATCGCCTCCGCCGGCACCGTCAACGACTACTACGGCATCACCTACGACCGCCTCGAAGCCACCGGCGGCATCGCCTGGCCCTGCCCCTCCACCGAACACCCCGGCACCCCGCGGCTCTTCGAGGACGGACGGACCTACCACCCCGACGGCAAGATCCACCTGCAGGTCGTGGAATGGCACCCGCCGATGGACGCCTACACCGAGGAATTCCCCCTCTCCCTCACCACCGGCCGCACCGTCGCCCACTTCCTCTCCGGCAACCAGACCCGCCGCCTGGGCGCCCTCGTCGAACAGACCCCGCGCCCCTGGGTGGAGGTCCACCCCTCCCACGGCTTCCGCGACGGCGACGCCGTCAGGGTGGTCACCCGGCGCGGCAGCGAGGTCTTCCCGGCCCTCGTCACCGAGGCCATCCGGCCCGACACCGTCTTCATCCCCTACCACTGGCCCGTCCCGACGGCCGCGAACGCCCTGACCATCGACGCCCTCGACCCCCGCTCGAAGATCCCCGAGTACAAGGTCTGCGCCGCCCGCATCGAGTCGGCCGAACGCGTCGACGAGGTACCCGAACCCCCCACGGCCCCCGGCCACCAGGCCTACCCGGAGACCCAGGTCTCCCGCACCGACCCCCTGCCGCCCACGTCCCCCCAGGGCCGTGGCACCGCGGAGAGGAGCTGACGCCGCCATGATGGGCCGCACGATCTTCATCGACCCGGGCCGCTGCATCGGCTGCCAGGCCTGCGTCTCTGCCTGCCGCGAATGCGACTCGCACCGCGGCAAGTCGATGATCCACCTCGACTACAGCGACCCCGGCCAGTCCGTCGCCTCCCTGCCGACCGTCTGCATGCACTGCGAGGACCCCGTCGCCCCCTGCGCCGAGGTCTGCCCCGCAGACGCGATCCTGGTGACCGCCGACGGCGTCGTCCAGCAGGCCGACACCACCCGCTGCATCGGCTGCGCCAACTGCGTCAACGCCTGCCCCTTCGGGGTTCCGAAGATCGACCTCCAGGCGAAGCTCCAGATGAAGTGCAACCTTTGCTACGACCGCACCGCCTACGGCCTGGCCCCCATGTGCGCCACCGTCTGCCCGACCGGCGCCCTCTTCTACGGAACCCTCGAAGAGCTCCGGGCCGAGCGCCCCGGCGTCGAGGTCGCCGACTCCTTCGCCTTCGGCGACGTGGTCGTCTCCACCGGCGTGGCTATGGTCGTCCCCGCCGACAAGGTCCAGTGGCCCGTCCCCGGCGGGCTGCCCGTCGTCGAAGTCAACGGGGTGGATGTGCGATGAGCGTGACCGAACAGCCCGCCCCCCAGCCCGGCCGGGACCCCGATGGCGACGGCGACGACGACGCGGCCGCCCGGCAGCTGCGCGACCGGATCAGCGCCGACTCCCTCACCACACGCCGCGACTACCTCCGGATCGTCGCCACCGTCTCCGGCGGCCTCGCCATCGGCGGAGTCGGCGTCGCCGCCGGCATCCTGCACCGGCACGGCGACAGCGAGCACCTGCCCGAGGCCAAGAAGGTCACCGACGCGCTCGCCCCCGGCCAGGCCGTCGCCTTCCGGTTCCCCGGTGACGAGGACCGGGCCCTCGCCGTCCGGCTCGCCGACGGAAGCCTCGTCGGCTACTCGGCGGTCTGCACCCACCTCGCCTGCGCCGTCCTGTGGCGCGAGGACCGGGGCTCCGAGGGAGAGCTGTACTGCCCCTGCCACGAAGGCGTCTTCGACGCCCGCACCGGCGAGGTCACCGCCGGGCCGCCGCCCCGCCCCCTCCCCAGGATCTTCCTCACCGAACGGGCCGACGGCAGCGTCTGGGCCATCGCCACCGCCCGCTCGGGAGAGACCGCCAAGGAAGCCCTCTGCCGGCAGTTCGGCGACTCCCGCCCCGAGGCGGCCCAACGCCTGGGCTGCCCCGCAGCGGCCCGCGCCACCGAGAGCAGGCGGACATGAACGACCCCCAGCTGCCACCCCGCCCCGCCTACCGGCCGGGAAGCGCCCAGCCCCGGCTGAACCGCCCCGTCCACGAGCGCTACCCCCAGATCCGCCCCACCAGCGGCTACGGCGACCCGCGGATCCGGCGCACCGGCCCCGGCCCGGGCGCCGGCACCGAACAGGAACCGGAGCGCTCCTCGAAGCTCAACGCCCGCCTCGCCCTCGCCCTCACCGTCGTCATCGGCCAGCTCTGGGCGCTGACCGTGACCGTCAACGAGTGGATGAAGGGCAACACGGCCACGGCCTGGTGGGGTGCGGGATTCCTGATCCTGTCCTTCCTCGTCGTGATCGCCCTGTGGCTCCTCGACCCGAAGGACCGATGACGATGTCCATGCCGACGCCCACCCCGTCCGCCGTGCGCTCGCACCGCAAGGAGACCTACAAGCCCGGGGCCGTCATCGGGGACTGGCGGCCCGAGGACGACGGGTTCTGGCAGTCCACCGGCCGCAGGGTCGCCCAGCGCAACCTCTGGGTCTCCATCCCGGCCCTGATGCTCGGCTTCGTGGTCTGGCAGGTCTGGTCGGTCACCGTGGTCAAGCTGAACGACGTCGGCTTCGGCTTCTCCAAGTCGCAGCTGTTCTGGCTGACCGCGATCCCCGGCATCACCGGCGGCACCTTCCGGATCCTGTACACCTTCATCGGCCCGATCTTCGGCGAGCGCAAGTTCACCGCCCTCAGCACGCTCGTCCTCGTCGCCCCCATGCTGTGGCTGGGCTTCGCGCTCCAGGACACCGGCACCCCGTACTGGGAACTGGCCCTCATCGCCGCCGTCTGCGGCATCGGAGGCGCCAACTTCGCCTCCTCCATGGCCAACATCGGCTTCTTCTTCCCCAAGCGGGAGAAGGGCAGCGCCAACGGCCTCAACGGCGGTCTCGGCAACCTCGGCGTGAGCGTCGTCCAGCTGGTCGCGCCCCTGGTGGTCACCGCCGCCGTGCTGGGGCCCCCGGCCGGCGGCCCGCAGCACGACGCGAAGAAGAACACGGACATCTGGCTCCAGAACGGAGCCTTCCTCTGGGTGCCGCTGCTGGTCATCATGGCGCTGCTCGCCTGGTTCCTGATGAACGACCTCAAGGTGGCCGCCGCCCCCTTCAGCCAGCAGAAGGTCATTTTCAAGCGTAAGCACAACTGGCTGATGACCTGGCTCTACGTCGGCACCTTCGGGTCCTTCATCGGTTTCGCCGCCGGCCTTCCCCTGCTCATCAAGAACAACTTCGAGGCGCAGGGATACCAGGCGACGACCTACGCCTGGATCGGACCGTTCATCGGCGCGCTGATGCGCTGGGCGGGCGGCTGGCTCTCCGACCGGATCGGCGGGGCCCGGGTGACCATGCTGTCGTTCGTCGGCATGGCGGCCGCCCTGATCGCGGTGATCTTCGCGCTGCCGTCGGGCGGGGACCAGGGCAACTTCTGGGCGTTCTTCGCCGGCTTCCTGGTGGCCTTCGCCTTCTCCGGGCTGGGCAACGGATCGACCTTCCGGCAGATTCCCGTGATCTTCCGGGACCAGCACATGCGCCAGGCCGTGGGCCAGGGCCCCGAGGCGCAGGCGGCCGCGCTGAAGCAGTCGGAGATGGAGGCGGGCGCCGTCACCGGCTTCTCGTCCGCCATCGCCGCATACGGCTTCTTCTTCATCCCGGCCATGTTCGCGGCCACCGCCGTCACGAACGCGCTGTGGATGTTCATCGGCTTCTACGCGACCTGCCTTGCGGTCTGCTGGTGGTTCTACGCCCGCAAGGGTGCGGAAGCCCCCAGCTGACCCGAGCCGGGCCCGGGGCCCAGACCGGGGACCAGGCCGGAGCCCAGACCGGAGCCCAAACCGGGGCCCAGGCCGGGGCCCGGTCCCCGGGCGGGGGCGGCCGTACCCTTGAGGCATGAGCACCGCCCCCGCCTCCGACCCGCAGTCCCCCGAGCCCGCAGCAGGGGCGACGGCCGATGCCAAGCCGGCCGCGAAGCCCAGGCCGAAGCTGGTCTTCGACGACCCGCTCGACCAGCAGTCCTCGGACGACACCGACCGCGGCTGGGGCGAGCGGCCGCCCGCCGGAGGAAGCGCGGCCGACCTGGCCCGCTTCCTCGACGAGAAGCCCCCGCACCACATCTGATCCGCCGAGGCGCTCAGAAGCCGTCGCGCGCCCCCGGCGTCCTGGCGCTCTCGCCGTTCCCGCTGCGCTGCGCGACCAGGGTGTCGCGGATCTCCTTGAGCACCTCGAGCTCGGTGATCTCGATGGTCTCCTTCACGCCCTCCCGGGCCTTGCGGCGCGCCTCCTGCCGGGACAGGTACTTCGCCATCGGCAGGACCATCAGGAAGTAGACGACCGCGGCGGTGATCACGAAGCTGAGCGTCGCGTTCAGGACCGAGCCCCACATGATGTTGACGCCGGTCGGCTCGCCCTTGGCGTCCACCCCACAAGGTGCCTTCAGACACGAGGTGTAGACATCCAGGTTTTTCGTGCCGATGGCGCCCACCACCGGGCTGATGATGCCCTTCACGATCGAGTTCACGATGTTCGTGAACGCGGCGCCGATGACCACGGCCACGGCCAGGTCCACCACGTTGCCGCGCATCAGGAAGGCCTTGAAGCCCGCCAGGACGCTCTCCTTCTTCTCGCTCACGACTGAGCCTCTCTTCGTCACTGCTGTACACGGAGCCAACGGTTCCGAAAGCTACGGCAGTCATGGCCCGCCATGTCCAATCGGCGCCCACCCCAGAGCGACTTGACTGGGCGCCAGTACGAATCAGCACAACGTCACCGCCAGCCGGGACACCGCACCCGCACCCACCAGAGCCCGCGCGGTATCCCGGGGCACCGACAGCACCACCAGCGCCCCGCCGTCCCCCAACCCCTTCTCCGGCGGCGGGACTTCGGCCACCCGGGCCCCCGACGCCACCACCCTCGGCGGTCCGGCGCGCTCCGCCGCCACCACGTCCACCCGGTCCCCGGGGCGCAGCAGCCGCACCGTGGCCCCGTCGGCGATGCGTACGGGGGCCGACACCAGGCGCACCGCCGCGGGCGACGCCTTCACCTCGGGCGGCGCCGCACCCCGGGAGGCGCGCGCGTCCGTCCCGCCGACGGCCAGGGCGGCCGCCACCACGGCCAGCCCGGCCGAGGCGAGCCGCCGCCTGCGGCGCACCGCACGGCGCAGCCGTCCCCGGGCTCCCCGGGCCCGCCCCACGCGCAACGGCGGGAACGGCGGCACGGGGCGCGCGGGGCGGCACCCGGAGGAAGGGGAGGGCGGGGGAGAGGCCGGGGAAGCGGGGGAGTTGGGAGAGGTCCTGGACATGCTGGTCACCGCCGAACGGGTCGAGATCCGGTGCCCGGGTCCATCGCCCGGACCCTCCCACGATCCGCCCCTTCGCCGCGGCCCGCTCCGGCCTGTGGACGATCCCCAGGTTGTGGACAACCCGTTCACCCGCAGGTGTGGGGCCCAGCCGACTCCGGCCGGCCAGCCGGCCGGCGCTCGGTCAGGCCCGGCCCGGCACCCGGCAGGCCTCCGAGAACCCCTGGCTGGTCAGACCGAAGGCGCTGTTGACCCGCGAGCGCCAGTTCTCGAGCGCGACGACGGCGGTGAGTTCGACGAACGCCGCCTCGCCGAGCCGCCCGACGAGGTCGGCCGCCAGCTCGTCGGTGACCGTCGGCGCGGTCTCGGTCATCGCCTCCGCGTACTCCATGACCAGTAGCTCCAGCCCGGTGAACACCTCGCGGGCCTCGCGCCACCGCGGCACCCGTTCGATCTTCTCCGGTGACAGACCCAGCTCGTGGCCCTCCCAGTAGCCGAAGTCCATGCACCACGAGCAGTTGATCAGGGCCGCGCAGGCCATCACCGCGAGGTGCTTCAGCCCGGCGTCGAGCCGGTTCCACTTCGCCGCCCGCTGCTCCATCCGGACGTACGAGAACAGCACGCGCGGGTTGTGCCCGTACGCCTGACCGGGGTCGAGCACCTTGCCGTAGGTGCGGCGCGAGTACCAGGCGCCGATGCGCATGAGGAGGGTGCGGGGCGGGGTGAGCGAGATGCGCGGCATGGCTGGCCTCTTCCGGAGGGGGGTCCGGTCGACCCCTTCGCCCTGGAGACAGGACGGCCCCGCGGAACGTGACACCGCCCGAGGAATCGTTTCCTCGGGCGGTGCCGGGGGCTCTGAGGGCCCGTACCCGGGCCCTCAGGGCCCCGACGGGCTCCGGCAGGCCTGTGGCCGGTCTCCGGCGCGCCTACGGCAGCTCGATGCCCAGGTCCCAGCCGTCATGGACACGGGTGCACAGGCAGTCGCGGTCCTCGGTCGCCGGGAGGCCCGCCACGGCGTCGAAGAGGACCTCGCGCAGCCGGCTGATGTTCTCGCCGAACACCTTCAGCACCTCCGCGTGCGAGACCCCCTCGCCCGTCTCGGCACCCGCGTCCAGGTCCGTCACCAGCGCCATCGACGTGTAGCAGAGCCCCAGCTCACGGGCGAGGACCGCCTCCGGGTGCCCGGTCATCCCGACCACCGACCAGCCGGCCGCCGCGTGCCACCGCGACTCGGCGCGCGTCGAGAACCGCGGCCCCTCGATGACGACCATGGTGCCGCCGTCCACCGGCTCCCACTCCCGCCCGCGCGCCGCCGCGAGCGCCACCGTGCGCCCCACCGGGCAGTACGGGTCGGCGAAGGTGGTGTGGACGACGTTCGGGACGCTCCCGTCCGGCAGCGGCTCCCCGTCGAAGAAGGTCTGCGCACGCGACTTCGTACGGTCGACCAGCTGGTCCGGAACCAGCAGCGTGCCCGGCCCGTACTCCGCCCGCAGGCCGCCCACCGCGCAGGGGCCCAGCACCTGCCGGACGCCGACCGAGCGCAGCGCCCACAGGTTGGCCCGGTAGTTGATCTTGTGGGGCGGCACGGTGTGGCTGCGCCCGTGCCGCGGCAGGAACGCAACCCGCCGGCCCGCCAGCTCGCCCAGGTACAGCGAGTCGCTCGGGGGCCCGTAGGGGGTCTCGACCTGGATCTCGGAGACGTCCTCAAGGAAGGAGTAGAAGCCCGACCCGCCGATTACACCGATCTCTGCGTTCACCATGCCGCCACCCTAACGGGGGACGCGCAAGGCCCCGCCGCCCAGGAGGGCGTACGGGGCCTTGCGGAAGAGGAGCGAGGTCAGGCGGCCGAGCTGGAGCTGCCGCCCGTGCTCGAGGACGTCGAGGAGGACGCGGCGGCCGGAGCCGAAGCGGTCGACGTCGTGGTGGACGACGAGGACGACGGCTTCGAGGCGGGCGTGCTGCTCGACGAGGCGCCACGGCTGTCGTTCCGGTAGAAACCGGAGCCCTTGAAGACGATGCCCACGGCGGAGAACACCTTCTTCAGGCGTCCGTCGCAGCTCGGGCAGACGGTCAGCGCTTCATCGGTGAACTTCTGCACGGCCTCAAGGCCCTCACCGCACTCGGTGCACTGGTACTGGTAGGTCGGCACGAATTTCCTCCTGGCACTCTGACTCAATGAGTGCTAACGACGCTCCATGGTGACGTATTCCGGCGGATCAGTCCACCGTCACAGGCGTGCGGTGACCGATCCCACGCTCGGCCGCGCGCTCCGGCCCGGTGCTCGCGGGCGTGGCGGCGGCCGGCGCGGACGAGTTCACGATGCGGCTCGGGCCCTGCGGCGCGAGCTTCGCGCGCAGCGCCAGCAGGGTGGCCAGCGCGAGCGCGGTGGCGGCCAGCGGCACCAGGAACCCGTACGAGGACCCGTGCGCGTCCGTCAGGCGGCCGGCCACGATCACGGCGACGGCCTGCCCGAAGGCGACCGCACCGGTCAGCCAAGTGAAGGCCTCGGTGCGCGAGGCGGCCGGGACCAGCTGCTCGATCATCGTGTAGCCGGTGATCAGCGCGGGGGCGATGCACAGACCGACGACCAGGCCGACGGCGCCCATCAGGACGGCCGAGTTCACGGCCCACAGGACCGAGGCGGCGGCGGTCAGGCCGACGTAGCCGAGGATCAGGCGGCGGCGCGGGCCGATCTTCCAGGCGACGGCGCCCATGGTGATGCCCGCGATCATGTTGCCGGCCGCGAAGACGCCGTACAGCAGGCCGTTCGCGCCCGGGTTGCCGATCTCGCTGGCGAAGGCGGTGAGCGACACCTGCATGCCGCCGAAGACGGCGCCGATGCCGAGGAACGCGACGATCAGGACGCGCAGGCCGGGGAAGGACAGGGCCGAGGCGTGCTTCTCGCCGTGGGCCGCCGTAGCGGCGGTCTTCGGCTCGGTGGCGCGCTGCGCGGCGAAGAACAGGCCGCCGAGCAGGGTCAGGGCCGCCTCGGTGGCCAGGCCGGCCGCCGGGTGGACGCCGGTGCACAGCGCGGTGGCGAGCACCGGGCCGACGACGAAGGTGAACTCGTCGGTGACGGACTCGAACGCGGCGGCCGTCGGCAGCAGCGGGGAGCCCTCGAGCTTGGCCGCCCAGCGGGTCCGGACCATGGGTCCGACCTGCGGGACGGAGGCGCCGGCCGGGACGGCGGCCAGCGCGAGCGCCCACAGCGGGGCGCCGAGGAGGGCCAGCGCGGTCAGAGCGGAGACGGCGGTGGCGTGGGCGAGGACGACCGGCACGAGGACGGCGCTCTGGCCGCGGCGGTCGGTGAGCTTGCCCATGACCGGGGCGAACAGGGCCATGGACACGCCGGTGACGGCGGAGACGATGCCCGCGTCGCCGTAGGAGCCGGTGGCGTGCTGGACGAGCAGCAGGATGCTGATGGTCAGCATGCCGAAGGGCAGACGGGCGGCGAAGCCGGGGAGGACGAAGGAGAGGGCGCCGGGCGTGCGCAGGAGCTGCCCGTAGCCGGGTCGGGCGGACGTGTCGGTCGTGACCGCGGATGTCACGGCCTGGCCTTTCCGCTGCCTGGTAGAGCGTCCCCGTCTGCGGTCGGCCGGCCGCCTTGTGAGCGACCGTACCCGTACATGTGGGAGCCCCGAGAGCTGTCCTCTTGCGCAGAACCGAGTGATACCTGGGCGCCCACTGCGGGAGGGTGCCACGGCCGCTTTGCGGTCGCGCCAGCTCTGCGTCAGGCAGAGTTGGTTCGATGTGGTGTGCCTTCATCGTACAGGGCAATCCACTACCACGCCCTGTGATTACGGTGACAAGGCATGTCTTCACCTGCGATTAACTGGAACTTCGCATTCCGACCCTCTGAAATGGGGGCAAGGCCGGGTGCAAGCCACCGAAATTGGCCGATTTAGAATGCCGCTCTAATCGAAAACCGCCGCCCGCGCCGCCCCGGTGGCCACCCTCCGGCACCTAGAGTGACGTTCCGCCACCGGTGCCCAGCCACCCCGCGAGCTTGCCCCCGCGCGCCACGGCGCGCAGCCGGGCCTCCGCCGCGTCCCGCACCGGGTCCGTCGCCACCACCAGCAGTTCGTCCCCCCGGCGCAGCACCGTCGACGGCGCCGGCACGAAGCTCTTCGCGTCCCGCACCACCAGCGTCACCGAGGCCCCGGCCGGCAGCCGCAGCTCGCCGACCTCCACCCCGTGCATCCGGGAGGCCGCGGGTATCGCGAAGGACAGCAGGTGTCCGCGCAGCTTCTCCAGCGGCGCCGACTCGATCCCCAGGTCCGCGGCGGCCTCGTCGGTCTCGCGCAGGTTCAGCTTCCGCGCCAGCCACGGCAGCGTCGGCCCCTGCACCAGCGTGTAGACGACGACGAGCACGAAGACGATGTTGAAGACCCGGTCGCTGCCCTCGATCCCGGTCACCATCGGGATCGTCGCCAGGATGATCGGCACGGCTCCGCGCAGACCCGCCCACGACATCAGCACCTGCTCCTGCCACGCGACCCGGAACGGCAGCAGGCTGACGAACACCTCCAGCGGCCGCGCCACCATCGTCAGCACCAGTCCGATGATCACGGCGGGCCAGAAGTCCCCGGCCAGCTCGTGCGGGGTCACCAGCAGGCCCAGCAGCACGAACATGCCGATCTGCGCGATCCAGCCCAGCCCGTCCGCGAACCCCCGCGTGGCCGGCCAGTGCGGCAGCTTCGCGTTCCCCAGCACCATCGCCGCCAGGTACACCGCGAGGAAGCCGGAGCCGTGCGCCATCGCGCCGGCCGCGTACGCGGAGACGGCGATAGCCATCACCGCGATCGGGTACAGGCCGGAGGCCGGCAGGGCCACGTGCCGCAGGCCGTACGCCCCCAGGAAGCCCACCGCCAGGCCTATCGCGGCGCCGATCGCCAGCTCCAGCGCGATCTTGCCGACCAGCACGTACCAGTGGTCCACCGGCCCGACCGTCGCGAAGGCCACCACCAGGATGACGACGGGGGCGTCGTTGAAGCCGGACTCGGCCTCCAGCACGCCCGTCACGCGCGAGGGGAGCGGGACCTTCCGCAGGACCGAGAAGACCGCCGCCGCGTCGGTCGAGGAGACGACCGCACCGATCAGGAGCGACTGCCGCCATTCGAGTCCGACCAGGTAGTGCGCGCCGGCCGCGGTGACCCCCACGCTGACCGCGACCCCGACCAGCGACAGGACGACCGCCTGCGGCAGGGCCGGCTTGATCTCTTTCCACTTCGTGCCCAGACCGCCCTCGGCGAGGATGACGACGAGCGCGGCGTAACCGATGACCTGCGTCAGCTCGGCGTTGTCGAATACGACGTTGCCAATGCCGTCCTGGCCTATCGCGATGCCTATGCCGAGGTAGATGAGCAGGCTGGGGAGGCCGCTGCGTGAAGAGATGCGTACCGCCGCGACCGCGACGAGCAGCACGAGCGAGCAGACCAGCAGGAGCTCATTGAGCGTGTGGACAGTCAGCGGGCGGCCCTTTCCTCAAAGCGCGCGCGGCGGAACGTTCCGCCCGCGGCGTATTCGGCAAGTGCTTCGTTACCTTACCTAATCTTTGACGGACTCTTTACGCGATACCCACATTGTGAAACGGCGGTTCCCCCCTGTCCTACGGACCTTGACCCCTGGCGGATCAACGAAGGCGGTCCTGCGCCTATGGTTGCTCCCAGCACTCCCAGGACCACCCTGCCCCTCGAAGGACAGCGATGCCCGCCAAAGAATCCGGACCTTCCGTCAAGAAGAAGGGACGACGCGCACGTCTGCTCGTGCTCGTCTTGGTCCTGGCGCTCTTGGCGGGCCTCGGCTACGGCGCGTACTGGAGCGTGGACACCGTGCGCGCTTCGTTCCCGCAGACCACCGGCTCCCTCAAGGTCCCAGGCCTGACCGGGACCGTCGACGTCAAGCGCGACGAGCACGGCATTCCGCAGCTCTACGCCGACAGCGACGAGGACCTCTTCCGCGCGCAGGGCTTCGTGCACGCGCAGGACCGGTTCTGGGAGATGGACGTACGCCGTCACATGACCTCCGGCCGGCTCTCGGAGATGTTCGGCTCCGGCCAGGTCGAGACCGACGCCTTCCTGCGCACCCTCGGCTGGCGCCAGGTCGCGCAGGAGGAGTACGACAAGAAGCTCACGCCCGAGACGAAGAAGTACCTCCAGGCCTACGCCGACGGGGTCAACGCGTGGCTGAAGGGGAAGTCCGGCAAGGACCTCTCCGTCGAGCACGCCGCCCTGAAGATCACCGACGGCTACAAGCCCGAGAAGTGGACGCCGGTCGACTCGGTGGCCTGGCTCAAGGCGATGGCCTGGGACCTGCGCGGCAACATGCAGGACGAGATCGACCGCTCGCTGATGTCGAACAAGCTCACGCAGGCGCAGATCGACGAGCTCTACCCGGCGTACCCCTTCGACCGCAACAAGCCGATCGTCGAGGGAGGCACCGTCGCGGGCGGCAAGTACGCCCCCCAGGGCACCGCGGGCGCCGGCACCGGTTCCACCGGCTCCTCCTCGACGGGCGCCACCGGCACGGGCACGGGCACCGGCTCCACCACCGGCACCGGCTCCGCCGCCGGCACGGGTACAGGCGCCGGGGCGGCCGCCGGCTCGCAGGCCAACCCCAACGGCGGCACCAACCCCGCCACCGGCCTCGCCGACAACGCGAGCGCCCAGGGCGCGACCGTCGGCCTGCGCACCCAGCTGACCGCCCTGTCCAAGACCCTGGACGACATCCCGGCCATCCTCGGCCCCAACGGCAGCGGCATCGGCTCGAACTCCTGGGTCATCTCGGGCAAGTACACGACCACCGGCAAGCCGCTGCTCGCGAACGACCCGCACCTCTCCCCGCAGCTGCCCTCGGTCTGGTACCAGATGGGCCTGCACTGCCGCGCCGTCTCGGCCCGGTGCCAGTACGACGTCGCCGGCTTCACCTTCTCCGGCATGCCCGGCGTGGTCATCGGCCACAACGCCGACATCGCCTGGGGCATGACCAACCTCGGCGCCGACGTCACCGACCTCTACCTGGAGCAGGTCCGTCCCGAGGGCTACGTCTACGACAACAAGGTCGTCCCCTTCACCACCCGTGAAGAGGAGATCAAGGTCGCGGGCGGCACCAGCAAGAAGATCACCGTCCGCAGCACCAACAACGGGCCGCTGATCTCCGACCGCAGCGACGAGCTGGAGACCGTCGGCTCCCGCGCCCCCGTCCCGAGCTCGGCCCCCGACCGCGGCACCGGCTACGCCGTCGCCCTGCGCTGGACCGCCCTGGACCCGGGCAAGTCGATGGACGCGGTCTTCAAGATCGACCGTGCCAAGGACTTCGCGAGCTTCCGCGCCGCGGCCGCGGACTTCGAGGTCCCGTCGCAGAACCTCATCTATGCCGACAACAAGGGCCCCAACGGCAACATCGGCTACCAGGCCCCGGGACGCATCCCGGTCCGCGGCCAGGGCGACGGCCGCATGCCGGCCCCCGGCTGGGACCCGAAGTACGCCTGGAAGGGCGGCCGCGACGGCAACGCCGGCTACATCCCGCAGAACGAGCTGCCCTGGGAGCTCAACCCGCAGCGCGGCTACATCGTCACCGCCAACCAGGCCGTCACCGAGTCCGGCACCGGCGCGGGCAAGTACCCGTACGTGCTGACCACCGACTGGGGCTACGGCGCCCGCAGCCAGCGGATCAATGACCTCATCGAGGCGAAGATCAAGGACAGCGGCAAGATCTCCACCGACGACATGCGCACCATGCAGATGGACAACAGCAGCGAGATCGCCGCGCTGCTGACCCCGATGCTGGCCAAGATCCCGGTCTCCGACCCGGACGTGCGCTCGGCGCAGAAGCTGCTGGAGGGCTGGAACTACACCCAGGAGAACGACTCGGCGGCGGCCGCGTACTTCAACGCCGTCTGGCGCAAGATCCTCAAGCTGGCGTTCGGCGACAAGATGCCGAAGGAGCTGCGCGTCGAGGGCAGCTGCATGAACGTCGTCGAGGAAAGCACCGGCCCCAACGACGACCTGGCCAAGACCGTCCGCGAGTGCGGCACGCGCGGCCCCGACTCCGCGCAGCCGGACGGCGGCGACCGCTGGTTCGAGGTGGTCCGCCGCCTGGTCAAGGACGAGAAGTCGCCGTGGTGGACCGCCACCCCGAAGACCGTCCACGACAAGCCCATCAAGACCCGCGACGAGCTCTTCGCCCGGGCGATGGAGGACGCGCGCTGGGAGCTGACCGCCAAGCTCGGCAAGGACCAGTCGACCTGGAGCTGGGGCCGGCTGCACCAGCTGACGCTGAAGAACCAGACCATCGGCAAGGAGGGCCCGGGCTTCATGCAGTGGCTCCTCAACCGCGGCCCGTGGAACCTGGGCGGCGGCGAGGCCACCGTCAACGCAACCGGCTGGAACGCGTCCAGCGGGTACGACGTCACCTGGGTGCCGTCGATGCGGATGGTCGTCAACCTCAACGACCTGGACAAGTCGCGCTGGATCAACCTGACCGGCGCCTCGGGCCACGCCTACGACGGCAACTACACCGACCAGACGACCCTGTGGGCCAAGGGCGAGCTGCTGGACTGGCCGTTCGGAAAGGCCGCCGTCGACAAGTCGACAGTGGACACCCTGACGCTCAAGCCGTGATCACGGCCTGAAGCGCAGCACCCCCGACGGGGTGGCGACCGCCTGGACGGGGTGGTCGTGCGGTTCCTCCGGGACCCGCGCGACCACCTCTTCGTCGTAGAGGAGCACCACCAGCGCCGGATGCGCGCCGGCCCGCTCCAGCCGCGCCAGCACCCGGTCGTACGAACCGCCGCCGCGCCCGAGCCGCATCCCGCGCCGGTCCACCGCCAGCCCGGGCAGCAGCACCGCGTCCGCCCCGGTGACGGCCTGCGGACCCAGCGGCGGACCGGAGGGCTCCAGCAGCCGCATCTTCCCCGGGTGCGCGGCCTCGGCGAGACTGCCCGGCCCCTCGTACACCGCCCAGTCGAGGTCGTTGTCCTCCAGCAGCAGGGGCAGCAGCACCCGCTTCCCGGCGTCCCGCAGCGCGTCCAGCAGTTCGCGGGTGCCCGGCTCCGCGCCGACGGAGACGTACGCGGCCACCGTCCGCGCGCCGGCCAGTTCGGGCAGCGCCAGCGCGGAGCGCGCCAGCGCGCCGGCCGCCGTACGGCGGGTCTCGGGGGACAAAGCCCGGCGTGCGGCCAGGAGTTCCCGGCGCAGGGCGGACTTCTCGGGAGGGACCGGGAGATCTCCGGCTGAGCTCTTTACCACAGTTGAGTCACAATTCCTTTTCTATCCGGACAGAGTTGGATGTATTTACCGGAATCTGGCTGGGTGTTCGGTACGACCCACTATGGTTCTGCCCATGACTCAGTCGCACCCTGTGATCAAGAAAGCCGTCATTCCGGCCGCAGGCCTCGGTACCCGGTTCCTCCCGGCGACCAAGGCGACCCCCAAGGAAATGCTCCCGGTCGTGGACAAGCCGGCCATCCAGTACGTGGTCGAGGAGGCCGTCTCGGCCGGACTCGACGACGTCCTCATGATCACAGGACGTAACAAGCGCGCTCTCGAGGACCACTTCGACCGCAACTACGAGCTGGAGTCGGCCCTGATCGCGAAGGGCGACGACGACCGGCTGAAGAAGGTCCAGGAGTCCAGCGACCTCGCCACCATGCACTACGTCCGCCAGGGCGACCCGCGCGGCCTCGGCCACGCCGTCCTGTGCGCCGAGCCCCACGTCGGCGAGGAGCCCTTCGCCGTCCTCCTCGGCGACGACCTCATCGACCCGCGCGACCCCCTCCTGCGCCGGATGGTCGAGGTCCACGAGAAGACCGGCGGCACCGTCATCGCCCTGATGGAGGTCGACCCCGCCAACGTCCACCTCTACGGCTGCGCCGCCGTCGAGACGACCGGCGAGGACGACGTCGTCCGCATCACCGGCCTCGTCGAGAAGCCGGAGCCCGCCGAGGCGCCCAGCAACTACGCGGTTATCGGACGCTACGTACTGCACCCCGCGATCTTCGGCATACTGCGGGAGACCGAGCCGGGCCGCGGTGGGGAGATCCAGCTCACCGACGCCCTGCAGAAGCTGGCCGCCGACGAGACCGTGGGCGGCCCGGTGCACGGCGTGGTCTTCCGAGGCCGCCGCTACGACACCGGGGACCGGGGGGACTACCTGCGGGCCATCGTCCGACTCGCGTGCGAGCGTGAGGACCTGGGCCCGGAGTTCCGCACCTGGCTTCACCGTTACGTCACGGAGGAGATGTAGCACCTTGAGCAGCAGAGCACCGCAGGACACCGGCCACCACCGCCTGTGGTCGGTGGACGAGCACCTCGCGGACGTCCTCGCCGCCGTCCGGCCGCTGGAGCCCATCGAGCTCCAGCTGCTCGACGCCCAGGGCTGCGTCCTGGTCGAGGACGTCACCGTGCCCGTCGCCCTCCCGCCCTTCGACAACAGCTCCATGGACGGGTACGCCGTCCGTACGGCCGACGTCCAGGGTGCGAGCGAGGAGTTCCCCGCGGTGCTCACGGTCGTCGGCGACGTCGCGGCGGGCAGCGGCGAGCTGCCCACCGTCGGCCCCGGCCAGGCCGCCCGCATCATGACCGGCGCCCCCCTGCCGCCCGGCGCGGAGGCCGTCGTACCGGTCGAGTGGACCGACGGCGGCACGGGCGGCGGCGCCGCCTCCGGGATGACCCCGGCCAGCGCCGCGCCCGAGGGCGCGGCCGGCGAGGTACGGGTCCACCGGCCGGCGGAGGCCCGCGCGCACGTGCGCGCCCGCGGCAGCGACGTACAGGCCGGAGACCTGGCGCTGGCCGCCGGCACCGTCCTCGGCCCGCCGCAGATCGCGCTGCTGGCGGCGATCGGCCGGGGCACCGTACGGGTCCGGCCGCGCCCGCGCGTGGTCGTCCTGTCCACCGGCAGCGAGCTGGTCCAGCCGGGTGAGGCACTGGCCGCCGGGACCATCTACGACTCCAACAGCTTCGCGCTGGCCGCCGCCGCCCGCGACGCCGGCGCCATCGCCTACCGTGTCGGCGCGGTCGCCGACGACGCCGACACGCTGCGCTCCACCATCGAGGACCAGCTGATCCGCGCCGACCTGCTGGTCACCACGGGCGGCGTCAGCGTCGGCGCGTACGACGTGGTCAAGGAGGCCCTGACCACGGCCGGCACCGGCGACGGCGAGGAGCCGCAGTCCGGCGGCGTGGACTTCCGCAAGCTCGCCATGCAGCCCGGCAAGCCACAGGGCTTCGGCACGGTCGGCCCCGACCACACCCCGCTGCTGGCCCTGCCCGGCAACCCGGTGTCCTCGTACGTCTCCTTCGAGCTGTTCGTGCGTCCCGCGATCCGCGCCCTCATGGGGCTGCCGGCGGCGCAGGTCAGCCGGCCGAGCGTGCGGGCCGTGCTGAAGGCCGACGCGCCGCTCGGCTCCCCGGCCGCCCGGCGCCAGTACCTGCGCGGCACGTACGACCCCGAGGCGGGCACGGTCAGCCCGGTCGGCGGATCGGGCTCCCACCTGATCGCCGCGCTGGCGCACGCCGACTCGCTGATGGTCGTACCGGAGGACGTCACCTCGGTGGAACCGGGCACCGAGCTGGAAGTGATCCCGCTGGGCTAGCCGCCCCGCCCGTCCGGCGGTCCCGTCCGGCCGCCCGCACCGCGCGGCCGGCGGTCCCGCTCGTGTGTTGGTTGCGTCCGGGCGGGCCGCGCGGGCGCACGTGCTGTTTCGGCCAGTGGTCCTGCCCGGCTCGGGAGCGCCCGGTGCGGGTAGCGTGTTGCATCACACAGGCCCCGGGGTTTCGGGGCCCGGAGCGGGAGCGGCACGTAGACATGAGTACGCAGAGCAGGCTGACGCACATCGACGAGGCCGGCGCGGCCCGGATGGTCGACGTATCGACAAAAGACGTCACCACCCGCACGGCGCGCGCCAGCGGCCGCGTCCTGGTCTCGCCCCGGGTGATCGAGCTGCTGCGCGGCGAGGGCGTGCCGAAGGGCGACGCCCTCGCCACCGCGCGGATCGCCGGGATCATGGGGGCGAAGAAGACCCCCGACCTGATCCCGCTCTGCCACCCGCTGGCGGTCTCCGGGGTGAAGGTGGACCTCAAGGTCGCCGACGACGCCGTCGAGATCCTCGCCACCGTCAAGACCACCGACCGCACCGGCGTGGAGATGGAGGCGCTGACCGCGGTCGCCGTCGCCGGGCTCACCGTGATCGACATGGTGAAGGCCGTCGACAAGGGCGCGGTCATCACCGACGTCCGGGTGGAGGAGAAGACGGGCGGCAAGTCCGGCGACTGGACCCGCTCGTGACGCCCCCGCGCGGTGGCGAGGTCCACAGCCACGTGCCGCCCGCCGCCGCCGAGGGCGGGGCCGGGGACGCGGCGCCGGCCGCCGCCGGGGCGCCCGCGCCCCGCGGCCTGGTGGTCACCGCCTCCAACCGCGCCTCGCAGGGCGTGTACGCCGACAAGGGCGGCCCGCTCCTGGCCGAGGCGCTGGAGAAGCTGGGCTTCGCGGTCGACGGCCCGCGCGTCGTCCCGGACGGGGACCCCGTCGAGCGGGCGCTGCGCGAGGGCGTGGCCGCCGGGTACGACGTCATCCTGACCACCGGCGGCACCGGCATCTCGCCGACCGACCGCACGCCGGACGCGACCGCCCGCGTGCTCGACTACGAGATCCCCGGCATCCCGCAGGCGATCCGCGCCGAGGGTCTCGCCAAGGTGCCGACCGCCGCCCTGTCGCGGGGCCTGGCGGGCGTGGCGGGCCGCACGCTGATCGTGAACCTGCCCGGTTCCACGGGCGGCGTCAAGGACGGCCTCGCGGTGCTGGCGCGGATCCTGCCGCACGCCGTCGACCAGATCCGGGGCGGCGACCACCCCAGACCGGACGCGGCCGCCGGGAGCCCGAGCTGAACGGCCCGTCCTGGCCGGTGGTGCTGGCGGACGGCGACGTCACGCTGCGGCCCATAAAAATGCGCGACCAGCGCGCCTGGCGCGAGGTCAACCGCCGCAACCGCGACTGGCTGCGGCCGTGGGAGGCCACGATCCCGCCGCCCGCGCCGTGGGGGCCGGTGATCCACCGGCCGACGTACCGGCAGATGGTCCGCCACCTGCGGGCGGAGGCGAACGCCGGCCGGATGCTGCCCTTCGTCATCGAGTACCGGGGGCGGCTGGTCGGCCAGCTGACGGTCGCCGGGATCACCTGGGGCTCGATGTGCGCCGCGCACGTGGGCTACTGGGTGGACCGGGACGTGGCCGGCCGAGGGGTGATGCCGACGGCGGTCGCGCTCGCCGTCGACCACTGCTTCCTGAAGGTCGGGCTGCACCGCATCGAGGTGTGCATCCGTCCGGAGAACGGCCCCAGCAGGCGGGTGGTCGAGAAGCTGGGCTTCCGCGAGGAGGGGCTGCGGCCGCGTTATCTCCATATCGACGGAGCGTGGCGCGACCACCTGGTCTTCGCCCTCACCGCCGAGGAGATCCCCGAGGGGCTGCTGCGGCGCTGGAGCCGGGTGCGCAGGAAGGAAAGCCCGCCGCCGGCGACCGCACCGTAAAACAGGTAATCGCAAAAGCGTTCGAATTATTGCTCGGTTCGCCCATAACCTGATCCGAAGAATCACAAAAAAAGTCGGTGATATCAGCCGGATCGTGCGACACACCGGCCCAATTGGCTGATCCGGTCGGCCGCGCCCCTCTACGGTGTGGGGTGTGAGCAGCAGCGGCCTCATCTACGCAGTCATCGTCGGGGCCTGGGCCGCCTACTTGGTGCCCATGTGGCTCCGGAGGCAGGACGAGCTGAACGAAGCCCGTCCGACGGAACGCTTCTCCACTGCCATTCGGCTGCTTTCCGGCCGGGCGGGAATGGAGCGCCGTTACGCCAAGGGGCTGCGTGAGCGCGGTGAAGTCCAGGCGCAGCCCCAGCCCCACGCGGACCCGGAAGCGGCGACGGAAACGGTGAATTCCGTGGACGCCGACGCCCGGGCCCTCGGCGTGTCCCCGACCAGGGCCGAACCGAGATCCGCCGAGGTCGAACGGGTCGAGCGGGTCCGGCGCCAGCAGCGCCTCCAGGTCCTCGCGCGCCGCCGGCGCACCACGGCACTCCTCTTCCTCGCCTTCAGCGGCGGCGCGATCGCCGCGGCCGTGGGCGGGCTGCGCTACCTGTGGGCACCGGCCGTGCCGGCCCTCCTGCTGAGCGCGTACATCGTGCACCTGAGGGTCCAGGAGCGGCGGCGCTACGAGTTCACCATGGACCGGCGCCGCGCCGAGGCGGCCGCCCGCGCCCTGCGCGAGAGCCGCCCCCGCCACCGCGACCGCGACCCCGAGCCGGCCGGCGCCGCCGAACCGGACCCCGCGCCGCCGGTGTCCCCCCAGGAGGCCGGCCGCCGTGCCCTCGTCGAGCAGACCGACCACGCCGAGTGGGTCGACCAGCAGCGCGAGCGCGAGCGCGGGCCGGTGCGCGGCGACAGCTGGGAGCCCGTACCGGTCCCGCTGCCGACGTACGTGACCGCCCCCGTCGCCCCGCGCGCCACCGGGCCGGTCAACCCGGACGGCTGGAGCGCCACCCGTTCCAGCACCGCCGAGCCGACCAACCCGCGCCTGCGCACCCAGCCGGGCCCGGCCCCCGTCAAGCCCGACCCCAAGGCCCAGCCGGCCCCCCCGCGCCCGCGCGGCCGCGAGGCCGGGCGCACGCCGCTCTTCGACCAGTACGAGAGCGACGACCGGCCGCGCGCCGCGAACGAGTGACACCCCGGGCATCCGGCGGGTGACCTGCAGGGACCCTGCCGGCCGCCGCGACCGCGACCGGCGGGCCGCCGCCCGGGAACGCGTTTTGGAGCAGCGGCGCGGGGATGCTAATGTTTCACACGTCGCAAGGGCCTGTGGCGCAGTCTGGTAGCGCACCTCGTTCGCATCGAGGGGGTCTGGGGTTCAAATCCCCACAGGTCCACAGACGACAGTTCTTGAGTAGCTCTCAGGAATCGTCACGAGATCCCGTTCCGCCGCAAGGCGGGGCGGGATCTCGGCGTTTCCGGGGTGTGTGCCCTCGGCGGTGCCACCCGTCAATGCCGCGCGCTCGCGGCCGCGCTTCCCTTCCGCTCGCACCCTCAGCCGGGGCGAGTGCGAACCAGGCTGTGGGTTCCTCCACGACCCGCCCCTCCTTCACCAGCCGCTTCAGCCGGGACCGGGTCGTCTCCACCCGCCGCCCCTGCGAGGTATCCGAGACGTCCTCGCCGATCGCCGCAGCGATGTCCTGAGCCTTCATCGCCCGCCCGGCCCCCGCCAGCAGCACCAGCAGCCGCTCACGGGCCACCGCCAACTCAAGCGGCCCCGGACGAGACCGGCGGGGCACCGGGATCCGGGACGCCGCCGGGCGGTGCTTCGGACGTCGGCGCATCCGCGGAGTCCACGCCACCTGCCGGAGTCTGCTCCGGCGCCTGAGGTCCGGTGCTGCCGTCGTCAGCGCTCCTCGCCTGTGAGGGAACTCAGGGTCTCGCGCGTGATCGTCAGGTGGACCAGCCGTTCCTCGGCTGCGGCGACCTTCTCGCGAAGCACGGACAACTCCCGCGCACGATGGCCTCTTCCGTGTCCAGACGGCACTGGAAGCCCCAGCCAAACCTAGGGCGAGTCACAACAAGATCGCAGAAGGAGGCCGCAGATGCTCCCAAACGACCAAGGCCGCCCACCTGGCGCCCGCTGTCCTTCGCTGACAGACGACTCCCGCTCGCACTGCAGGCCACACCCTGTGCTCACAGCAGACGGCGTCAGCTGTCGCAAGTGGCGGTAGAAGGCCGGTCTGACCTGCTTCGTTCCCACGCCACCCGAAGACCCAATGTCGGTGACGCCGGATACGTTGCGCCCAAACGAGCACAGTGCTGGAGGAGCCATGCCGCCTGAGGAAACACCTCTCGCCGCACTTCTGTCCGTCATGCCCGCCCATGACGGTGCGGATGAGCAGGTGGACTGGGACGCGATGCGACGAGCTTGGGGAGTCGGATTCCCTTCCGACTACACAGCCTTCATGGCCACCTACGGCGCTGGAGGCATAGATGACGCGTTCGGCGTTTTCACTCCCGAAGCGACTACGCAGGCACCAGACGGCCCGGGGCACGGAAGCATGGCGGGTGAGACCGCCGTCATGCGGCACATATGGGCGACCGAAGGAGGCCCCGACGGTGTCAGCGCAAGCCCTGATTCCGTCATCGCCTGGGGCGGCAGCTGCGGAGCTGACATCCTCGGCTGGGTTGCCGTTGATGAGGACCCCGACAAATGGCAGGTCATCGTCTGGGAACGGCACGGCCGGCCCCACTGGAAGATCTACGACTGCGGAATGGTGGAGTTCCTCCGCCGTCTGTTCGCCGAGGGCTTCGACAAGTGCCCGCTCAGCGACGCGTCCCTCTGGGGAGAGCCCGCGCCGCACTTCGTCCACTGGCGCGAGGAGCAACGACGCTGGGAGACCGGCATCGACCCCTACACAGGCGAACCCAACCCGTACTTCGGCATGGAGTTCGACTGACCGCGCGTTCCTACCTCCAGCCCAACCACCCTGCCCACGGGAAACGATCTACGGTTGACTGGGAAGCGATCTCCGATCGCACTCAACGTGCCCTGGTCAGGTGCACTCGTGAACAGCCCACAGACGATGAAGGCCCCGTCCGGTCGGGAGATCGGACGGGACCTTCGTGTTTTCCTGAAGCGGTGTCACGTCACACTGGGCGCATGACGAGCCAGGACGGCGCTACGGCGCAAGCGTGGAAGGCACTCGGCGGGGCGGACGGGCTCGCCGGGCGGGTGGGATACCGGGGGCCGAGCGGCCTGGAGGGCCCGCTTCCGGTGAGGGAGTTGGCGCGCGCCACCGTCGGGGTGTGCGCGCTCGCGGCAGCCGAGCTGGCCGCCGTACGGGCCGGGGGGACGGCGCGGGACGCGGAGCCCGTGGTGGTGGAAGAGGGGGCCGTGGCGACGGCGTTCGTCAGCGAGCGGCATCTGCGGGTCGAGGGCCGTGCGCCGGTCAGCTTCGCGCCGCTGTCCGGGTTCTGGCGGGCGGCCGACGGGTGGGTGCGCACCCACGCCAACTATCCGCACCACGAGGCGGCCCTCGTCCGGGCGCTGGGTGTTTCCGCGACCCCGGAGGCGGTGCGCGGGGCGATCGCGGCCCGCGGTGCGGCGCAGGTGCAGGAGCTGGTCTACGCCGGGGGCGGGCTGGCCGTCGCGGTGGCGCCGGAGTACGGGGAGCCGCAGCCGCTGGTGGAGTGGGTACGGGGGGAGGCGCGCGAGCCGGCGGGCGCGGCGGCGGGCCTTCCGGCCGCCGGGGTGCGGGTGCTGGACCTGACCCGGGTCATCGCCGGTCCGGTGGCCACCCGCACGCTCGGCGTGCTGGGGGCGGACGTGCTGCGGATCGACCCGCCCGGGCTGCCGGAGGCGGACGACGCGTACGCGGACACCGGTTTCGGGAAGCGGTCCGCGCGACTGGACCTCGCGCGGCCTCAGGACCGGGCGGTGCTGGAGGGGCTGCTGGACGGGGCCGACGTGGTGGTGACGGGATACCGGCCGGGGGCGCTGGAGCGGTTCGGGCTGGGCGGGGAGCAGCTGCTGGAGCGGCGCCCGGGGCTGGTGGTGGCCGAGCTGTGCGCGTGGGGGTGGCGCGGGCCGTGGGCCGGGCGGCGGGGGTTCGACTCGCTGGTGCAGGCCGGCTACGGGATCGCCGCGCGCTGCGCGGGCCCGGACGGCGCGCCGGGAGTGCTGCCGGCGCAGGCCCTGGACCACGGGACGGGGTACCTGGTGGCGGCGGGCGTCCTGCGGGCCCTGGCCGGCGGGGCCGGGGGGCTGCTGCGGTTCTCCCTGGCGGGCACGGCGTCGTGGCTGGTGCGGGAGGTGCCCGGGGCGGGGGCCGGGGTGGCGGGGTACGAGGCCGGGCCGTGGCTGCGGGAGGCCGCTTCCGGGTACGGGGTGCTGCGGCACGCCGCGAGCCCGCTCGGGGAGTGGGGCCGGGGGCCGTCCCGGTGGGGGAGCGACCCGGCGGTGTGGCTCGGGCGGTAGGGGCCCGGGTTCCCGCCCCGGACCCCGCGCCTCACGTGCCGGCGGGGGCGTCCGGGGACGGCAGGGGCTTGGCCATGCAGAGGCTGGAGTCGTAGTGGCGGTAGTAGCCGAACTTGGCCGACGTCGCGTACCCCGACGACAGGTACAGCGCGATGGCCTCAGGCTGCTGGTCGCCGGTCTCCAGGACCATCCGCCGGCGTCCGGCCGCCGTCGCGTCGGCCTCCAGTTCGGCCAGGATGCGGCGGGCCAGCCCCTTGCCGCGGGCGCCGGGGACGACGTACATGCGCTTCACCTCGGCGTCGCCGTCGGAGTAGCCCTCGTCATTGTGATCCTGGGCACGCCAGCCGCCGCTCGCCACCGGGGTGTCCGCGGCGTCGTAGGCGAGCAGGTAGAGGCCGGCCGGCGGGGCGAACATCGCCGGGTCGAGGAAGGTGGCGTCACCCTCGCCGTCGTAGCGGGCCTGGTATTCGAGCTGTACCTGGGCGTCGAGTTTCAGCGCGTCCGGGTGGTCGTACGGTACGGCGCGCAGGTGTATCCCGTGAGACATCCGAACATCGTACGGAAGGCTGCGGTTATGGTGCTGGGATGCTCACCGTGACCTCCGTGAATGTGAATGGGATCCGCGCCGCAGCCAAGAAGGGCTTCGTGGAGTGGCTCGCCGGATCCGACGCCGACGTCGTGTGCCTGCAGGAGGTACGGGCCGAGGAAGCGCAGATTCCGGTGGAGGCCCGGGAGCCGGAGGGCTGGCACACCGTGTTCGCGCCGGCGGCCGCCAAGGGCCGGGCCGGCGTCGCCCTGTATACGCGGAACTCACCTGAACGGGTGCAGGTGGGCTTCGGCAGTGACGAGTTCGACGCGAGCGGGCGGTACCTGGAGGTCGACCTGCCCGGGGTGACGGTGGCGAGCCTGTACCTGCCCTCCGGCGAGGCCGGGACGCAGAAGCAGGAGGAGAAGTACCGCTTCATGGCGGAGTTCGACACCTACCTCCGCGAGCTTCGGGTGCGGGCCGCCGCCGACGGGCGTGAGGTCGTGGTGTGCGGTGACTGGAACATCTGCCACCAGGAGGCCGACCTCAAGAACTGGAAGACCAACCGGAAGAACGCCGGCTTCCTGCCCGAGGAGCGGGAGTGGCTCGGGAAGGTCTACTCGGAGGCCGGGTACGTGGACGTCGTGCGCGGGCTGCACCCCGACACGGAGGGCCCGTACTCGTGGTGGTCCTACCGCGGGCGGGCCTTCGACAACGACGCCGGCTGGCGCATCGACCTCCAGGTCGCGACGCCGGGGCTGGCGGCCAGGGCCGTCAAGGCGTTCGTCGAGCGGGCCGAGACGCACCCGGAGCGGTGGTCCGACCACGCGCCGGTGACCGTGGTCTACGAGCTCGGCGTCTGAGGCTCCGCAGGGGCGTGCGCGGCCGGGCCGGCGTTGCGGCGCTGGTGGAGACGGTCCATCGCCATCGTGAGTTCGGCCTCGACCACGCTCTTGGCCAGGGGACGAAGCCGGGCGACGGCCTCCTCCCCGAGGCGGGCGGTGATCAGCTCGGTGAACAGCGCCGCCAGCGCGTCCGCGTGCTCGCGCACCAGCCGGCCCGTCTCCAGTACCGCCGCGAGCGGTACGCCTTCGCGGACCAGGGCCGAGGAGGCGTCGAGCAGGCGCCGGCTGACGTGCACGATCTCCTCGCCGTCGGCGGCGAGGTAGCCGAGGTCGAGGGAGGCCGCCAGGTTCTCGGGGGTGGCCTCGCCCTCGAAGTAGTCGGCCAGGGCCTCGGGCGTCAGCCGGACGGGCGTCTCCTCCGACCAGCCCATGCCCAGCAGCTCGCCGAGCTGGCCCACGTCGCGGCCCTTCTCGAACGCGGCGGTCAGCTCTGCGATGCCGCCGAGGGTGTGGCCGCGTTCCAGCAGGGCGGCGATGGTGCGCAGCCGGGCCAGGTGCTGGTCGTCGTACCAGGCGATGCGGCCCTCACGGCGGGGTGGCGGGAGCAGCTTGCGCTCGCGGTAGAAGCGCAGGGTGCGCACCGGTATGCCGGCGGCCTCGGCCAGCTCCTGCGTCCGGTACTCGCGCGTCACAGCCGCCTCCGCCTCCACGTCCCCGGGGTCTCCACATGCGCAGCCTAGGGCGTACCCCCGGTAACTTTCCGGGCGCTACCCCTACCCATGAGTACTGGGCTGCTCTACCCTCCCGATTGTG
The DNA here is from genome assembly GCF_040301925.1 of Streptomyces sp. NPDC000075. Lineage (NCBI taxonomy): Bacteria > Bacillati > Actinomycetota > Actinomycetes > Kitasatosporales > Streptomycetaceae > Streptomyces > Streptomyces sp. NPDC000075. Next base: position 34,552 of record NZ_JBEPFL010000040.1, on the reverse strand, counting down.
CCAGTGATTGCTGGCAGCGTTGTGATGAGTGTGACGGCGTGGCTTGACGTGGCTGGGACGGACTGCGGAAGCGGGAGGCGGCGGGCATGAGCGGCATGGACGGGCACGGGCACGGACGCGAGCACGGACGCGAGCACGTACGGGTGGCGGTGATCGGGTCCGGATTCGGCGGCCTCGGCGCGGCCGTGCGGCTGCGGCGCGAGGGGATCACGGACTTCGTCGTCCTGGAACGGGCCGACTCCGTCGGCGGCACCTGGCGGGACAACAGCTATCCCGGGTGCGCCTGCGACGTCCCCTCGCACCTCTACTCCTTCTCCTTCGCACCCAACCCCGACTGGCCCCGCACCTTCTCCGGGCAGCCGGCCATCCGCGCCTACCTGGAACACGTCACCGACACCTTCGGGCTGCGCCCGCACATCCGCTTCGGCCACGAGGTCCTGATGATGCGCTGGGACAACGAGGAGCTGCACTGGGAGATCGACACCTCGGCGGGCGCGTTCACCGCCGACGTCGTGGTGTCGGCGACCGGGCCGCTGTCCGACCCGAAGACGCCGGACGTCCCCGGGCTGGACGGGTTCCCCGGCAAGGTGTTCCACTCCGCGCGCTGGGACCACGACTACGACCTGAGCGGCAAGCGCGTCGCGATGATCGGCACGGGCGCCTCCGCGATCCAGATCGTGCCCGCCATCGCCCCGCGGACGGAGCGCCTCACCCTCTTCCAGCGCACACCCCCGTGGGTCATGCCCCGCACCGACCGGGCCATCAGCTCCCTCGAACGCCGGCTGCACCGGCAACTGCCCTTCACCCAGGCCGCACGGCGAGGACTGCTGTGGGGGATCCGGGAACTGCAGGTCAGCGCCTTCACCAAGCGGCCCCACCAGCTCGGGCTCATCGAATCGCTGGCCAAGGCCAATATGGCGCGCTCCATCAAGGACCCGGTGCTGCGGGCCAAGCTGACGCCCTCCTACCGCATCGGCTGCAAGCGGATCCTGCTCTCCAGCGAGTACTACCCGGCGCTCGCCCGGCCGGACGTGGACCTGGTCGCCTCCGGGCTGAAGGAGATCCGGGGCTCGGTCCTGGTCGCCGACGACGGGACGGAGACCGAGGCCGACGCGATCATCTTCGGCACCGGGTTCCACGTCACCGACATGCCGATCGCCGACCGCGTCGTCGGCGCGGACGGGCAGACCCTCGCGGACACCTGGAAGGGCGGGATGCAGGCGCTGCGCGGGGCGACGGCCGCCGGCTTCCCCAACTGGATGACGATCATCGGACCGAACACCGGCCTCGGCAACAGCTCGATGATCCTGATGATCGAGTCCCAGCTGAACTACATGGCGGACTACCTGCGCCAGCTGTCCCTCCTCGGAGGCGGCGGCCGGGGCGGGCGCACCGCGCTGGCCGCCCGCCCCTCCGCCGTCAACCAGTGGAACCGGCACGTGCAGGCGCGGATGGAGCGGACGGTGTGGAACACCGGCGGCTGCACCAGCTGGTACCTGGACGCACAGGGCCGCAACACCACGGTGTGGCCGGGTACGACGGGTGAGTTCCGGCGCGCCACGTTGACGGTCGACCTGGCCGAGTACGAGGTCGTACGGGTACGGGCACGCGAGGACCAGGCCCCCCGGGTTGCGGCCGCCGCGGCCTCCGCAGCGGCCGTGACCACCGCGGGCACCGCCGTAGCCGCCGACGGCGAGGGCGAGCGGTGAGCCGCCCGCCGCACGTCACCGCCGGGCGGTACGCCCCGCCGGCCGCCGCCCGCGAACTGGTCGCCGTCTCCGCCGACGGATCCCGTCTGCACGTCGAGGTGCACGGACCCGAAGGCGCCCCGGCCGTGGTCCTCTCCCACGGCTGGACCTGCTCCACCGCCTTCTGGGCCGCCCAGATCCACGACCTGGCCCACGACCACCGCGTCATCGCCTACGACCAGCGCGGCCACGGCCGCAGCCCGGCCGCCGCCGCGTACGGCACGGACGCCCTCGCCGACGACCTGGTCGCCGTACTGGAGGCCACCCTGGAGCGTGGCGAACGGGCCGTCGTCGCCGGGCACTCCATGGGCGGCATGACCGTCATGGCCGCCGCCGGCCGTCCCCGGTTCACCGAACACGCCGCGGCCGTCCTGCTGTGCAGCACCGGCAGCTCGCGGCTGGTCGAGGAGGCGACCGTGCTGCCGCTGCGCCCCGGGCGCGCCCGGACCCGTATCACCCGGGGCCTGCTGGGGTCGCCCGCCCCGCTCGGTCCCGTCACGCCCGCCACCCGGGCGGTGCTCAAGTACGCGACCATGGGCCCGGGCTCCGCCCCCGACCGGGTGGAAGCCTGCGCCCGGATCGTGCACGCCTGCCCCGCCGGGGTGCGCCGCGCCTGGTCGCACGTCCTGGCCGGCCTCGATCTGGACGCCGGGGTGGCGGGCCTGACGGTGCCCACCGCCGTCATCGTGGGCCGCGACGACCGGCTGACCCCCGTCGTGCACGCCCGCCGGCTCGCGGCCGCGCTGCCGGACTGCGTGGGGCTGACCGAACTCACCGGGATGGGCCACATGACGCCCGTCGAGGCACCCGAAGCGGTGAGTTCCGCGGTGCGCGAGTTGACGTCCCGGTACCTGACCGCGCCGGCGACGGCCACCCCGGCGGCTCCGGCCGCGACCACCACCGAGACCGAGAAGGAGAAGACGCCGTGAGCGCTCGCAGGAGTCTGGAAGGCCAGGTCGCCGTCATCACCGGCGCCGCCCGCGGGGTCGGCGAACTGCTCGCCCGCAAGCTGTCCGCGCGCGGCGCGAAGGTCGCGCTGGTCGGGCTGGAGCCGGAGGCGCTCAAGGAGGTCTCCGAGCGGCTGCACTCCGACAGCGACCACTGGTACGCCGACGTCACCGACCACGAGGCGATGGCCCGGGTCGCGCAGGAGGTCAAGCGGCGCTTCGGCAAGGTGGACATCGTCGTCGCCAACGCGGGCGTCGCCTCCGGCGGCCCGTTCGCCGACTCCGACCCGGAAGCGTGGCGGCGGGTCATCGAGGTCAACCTGGTCGGCGGTGCGGTCACCGCCCGCGCCTTCCTGCCCGTCCTCATCGAGAGCCGTGGCTACTTCCTCCAGATCGCCTCGCTCGCCGCGATCACCCCCGCGCCGATGATGAGCGCGTACTGCGCCTCCAAGTCCGGGGTCGAGGCCTTCGCGCACTGCCTGCGCGCCGAGGTCGGCTACAAGGGCGTCAAGGTCGGCGTCGGCTACCTCTCCTGGACCGACACCGACATGGTGCGCGGCGCCGACCAGCACGACGTCATGCGCGAGCTGCGCGGCCGCCTGCCCTGGCCGGCGAACCGCACCTACCCGCTCGGGCCCGCCGTGGACCGGATCGTCGCCGGCATCGAGCGGCGCTCGGCGCACGTGTACGCGCAGTGGTGGCTGCGCGGCATGCAGGGCGTACGCGGCTACCTGCCGGCGGTCATCGCGGCGGGCGGGCAGCGCGAGATGAAGCGGTTCGAGCCCCGGCTGGCCGGCGTGCCCAAGGGGCTGGTGGGCGCGGGCGGGGCCGCCGACGAGCAGCGGCGCTCCCAGAGTCGCTAAATCGACATGGTCGGTGCCGTGACGGCGGCCGCTGATCGAAATGCGCCCTTCGTCACCCCGTGCAAGTCTGGTCGGGGCCCCACCGCCAACACCCCTCATGGAGTGCACGTATGGGTATCAAGGACCAGTTCCAGGACAAGGCGCAGGAACTCAAGGACAAGGCGCGGAAGACCCAGCAGGCCGCGAAGGACGAGGCGTCCTCGCGTGCTGGCCAGGCCGAGGAGAAGAAGCGGCAGGCGCGGCGGCCGGTCGACGACGTCCGCGACGAGCTCGACGACCGCTGGGACTAGCCGGGACCGGCTCCGCACACGGCGCCGAGGGGCGCGACCCGTACCTGATACGGGTCGCGCCCCTCTCGCTTGCGCCGGTCCGGGGCCGCGCCGGACCGGCGCGAGGCGGCGGTTACGGCCGCGGCGGCAGCTTCGGCCGGCGGCCGTCCGGGACGTCCGTGTAGCCGGGCGGGATCGCCGCCGGGTCCTGCTCCAGGAGTTCCAGCGCCAGGTACACCGCGTCGTCCAGCTGCGCGTGCCGGCCCTCCGCCCAGTCGAGCGGGGTGCGCATGATCTCCAGGTCCGGCTCCACGCCGTGGTTCTCGACCGACCACCCGTACTCCGGGAACCAGGCCGCGTTCATCGGCACCGTGATGACCGTGCCGTCCCCCAGGGTGTGCCGGCCGGTCATGCCGACCACCCCGCCCCAGGTGCGCTGGCCGACCACGGGGCCCAGGCCGAGCAGTTTGAACGCCGCGGTGATCATGTCCCCGTCCGAGGAGGTCGCCTCGTCGGCCAGGGCCACGATCGGTCCGCGCGGCGCGTTGGAGGCGTAACTGACCGGCTGCGCGTCGCGCGTCAGGTCCCAGCCCAGAATCGATCGGGTGAGTTTCTCGACGACGAGTTCACTGATGTGGCCGCCGGCGTTGCCGCGCACGTCGACGATCAGGGCGGGCCGGGACATCTCCATCCGCAGGTCGCGGTTGAACTGCGCCCAGCCCGAGCCGCCCATGTCGGGGATGTGCAGGTAGCCGCAGCGGCCGCCGCTGACCTCGCGGACCACGGCGCGGCGCTTGGACACCCAGTCCTGGTAGCGCAGCGGCCGTTCGTCGACCAGCGGTACGACCGCGACCCGCCGGGAGTGGCCCTCGCCGTCGGCCGGGGTGAACGTCAGTTCCACGGTGGTGCCCCCGGCCGCCGCGAGCAGCGGGTAGGGGCCGGCGACCGGGTCCACGGGCCGGCCGTCGACGTGGGTGAGCACCGCGCCGTCGCGGATGCCGGTGCCGGCGAGCGGGGAGCGGGCCTTGGAGTCGGAGGACTCGCCGGGCAGGATCCGTGCGACCACCCACCCCTCCTCCCGGCGCACCAGGTTGGCGCCGAGCAGGCCGATCGCCCGCTGGTAGTGGGGCGGGCCCTCGTTGCGGCGGGCGGGGGAGACGTACGCGTGCGAGGTGCCGAGTTCGCCGAGGACCTCGCGCAGCAGGTCCGCGAACTCGTCGGGGGAGGCGACCCGTTCGACGAGCGGGCGGTACTGGGTGAGCACCGCGTCCCAGTCGATGCCGCACATGTTCGGTTCCCAGAAGTACGCGCGGATGAGCCGGCCGGCCTCCTCGTACGCCTGCCGCCACTCGGCCGCCGGGTCCACCTCGTGCAGGATGCGGCGCAGGTCGAGGTAGACGGTGGAGTCGCCGTCACCCGATTCGGTGGCCGGCACGGCGCGGAGGTCACCGTCGTCGTTGACGACGAGCCGGGTGCCGTCGCCGCTGACCTCGAACCAGTCCAGACCGGAGGCCAGTTCCGTCTTGCGGGCCTTGGTCATGTCGAAGTGCTCCAGCGTGGGCTTGCCGCTGGTGTCGGCCGGGTTGGCGAAGGTCTCGCCGAGCGCGCCGGAGATGGGCCAGCGCAGCCACACCAGTCCGCCGCCGTGGACGGGGTGCAGGGCCGAGTACTTCGAGGCGGTGACGGGGAAGGGCGTGACCCGGCTCTCCAGGCCCTCGACCTCCACGGTCACCGTCCCGTCGCCCTCCCCGGGTTCCCCCTCGACGGGGTCGAGCCCGCCCGCCGCCGGGCGGCCGTCGGGGGAGAAGGCGAACGGGGAGGGGGTGGCGGAGGACAGGGGCACCAGGTAGGGGCGGCAGCCCAGCGGGAAGGACAGGTCGCCGGTGTGGACGTCGTACACCGGGTCGAAGCCGCGCCAGGACAGGAAAGCGAGGTAACGGCCGTCCCGGGTGAAAACCGGGTTCTCGTCGACGAAGCGGCCGTTGGTGACGTCGACGACGGCGCGTGCGCCCGGCCCGGAGATCTTCGCCATCTTGATCTGCCGCAGCGAGCGGCCGATGCCGGGGTGCGACCAGGTCAGCCAGCAGCCGTCGGGGGAGAAGGCGAGGTCGGTGACCGGCCCGTTGATGGAGCGGATCAGCTCGGTGACCTCGCCGTCGGACTCCTCCGTCGCGTCGAGGAGCAGCAGCCGTCCGTCGTTGGAGGCGATGGCGAGCCGTTCGCCGGCCGGGTCCGACAGCAGTTCGGTGACGTGGCCCAGCTCGCCCGAGGCGAGCCGGCGCGGTTCGCGCTCCCCGGAGGCGCGGGGGAGGTAGGCGATCTCGATGGCGTCCTCGCCCTCGGCGTCGGTGACGTAGGCGACCTGGCCGCCGCCGCCGAGCATCTCGGGGAGGCGGACCCGTACGCCGGGGGTGTCGGCGATGGTGCGGGCCGGGCCGTCGCGGTGGGTGAGCCAGTACAGGCTGCCGCGGACGACGACGGCACTGGCCCGGCCGGTGGTGTCGACGGACAGCGAGTCGACGTTGCTGGCCGCGGGCACCTGGTACGTACGCCGTCCCGCGCGCGGGCCGCCGAGGCGGACGTCGAGCCTGCGCGGGGAGGCGTCCTCGTCGAGGGAGTCCACGAGCCAGAGGTCGCCGGCGCACTGGTAGACCACGCGGGAGCCGTCGCTGGAGGCGTGGCGGGCGTAGAACTCGTCGTGGTCGGTGTGGCGGCGCAGGCCGGTGCCGTCGGGCAGGCAGGAGTAGAGGTTGCCGACGCCCTCGTGGTCGGAGAGGAAGGCGATGCGGCCGCCGACGAACATCGGCGCCTCCAGGTGGCCCTCGATGTCCTCCAGCAGGCGCTTGCCGTGCAGCCAGAGCCGTCCGGTGGCGCCGCCCCGGTAGCGCTTCCAGGCGGCGGGCTCGTGCGGGGGCTTGCCGGTGAGCAGCAGGCTGCGGTGTTCGCCGTCGGTGTCGGCGACCTGGATGTCGGAGACCGGGCCCCAGGGCAGGCGGCCGCCGGGGCTGCCGTCCGTGGGCAATTTGTAGGCCCAGGAGTAGTAGGAGAACGGCTGTCCGTGGGAGGAGACGGCGAGGACGTTGCCGTCGGGGTCCCAGCCGCAGACGCGGGTGTCGGTGGAGCCCCAGTAGCTGAGCCGGCGCGCGGGCCCGCCGTCCACGGGGGCGAGGTGGATCTCGGGGTCGAGGCTGCGCCAGGTGGTGAAGGCGATGTGCCGTCCGTCGGGGGAGAAGCGCGGGTGGCCCACCCGGGTGCGGTCGACGGTGATCCGCCAGGCCCGGCCGGGGCTGTGGCCTGCGGGGACCAGGGGGGCGACCCACAGATCGTCCTCGGTGGCGAAGCACAGGAGTTCGTCGTGCAGGTGCGGGAAGCGGAGGTACGCGACGTCGTGACTCACCCCACAATGCTTTCCGCGCCAGGGGGGCCCGGCAACTCGTACAGGTGCTCCATCGGGTGTGCGCGGGCGCGACCGGTGTGTGACCGACGCCACCGCCGAAGCGAAACGGAACGGTTTCGTTTCGTTAAGCGTGCCGGTAGGCTCTCAGGTGTACGAAACCGTTTCGTTCGGATGGGTGGTCGTGATGAAGGGAAGCTGCCGGGTCACCGACGCGATGTCGGCGCGGCGCAGCCGGATCACCCCCGAGCGGGAGGCCGAACTCCACGGGGCGGTCCTCGACCTCCTGCGCGAGGTCGGCTACGAGGCGCTGACCATGGACGCGGTCGCCGCCCGTACGAAGTCCAGCAAGGCCACCCTCTACCGCCAGTGGGGGAGCAAGCCGGAGCTGGTCGCGAAGGCCCTTCGATGTACCCAGCCGGTCTCCCTCAGGGAGATCGACACGGGCACCCTGCGCGGGGACTTCGCCCGTATGGTCGCGCACTCCGACGACGCGCAGATGGCCAAGGACACCGCGCTCATGCGGGGTCTGGCCCATGCCGTCCACGAGAGCCCGGAGCTGCACCGGGCGCTGCGCGAACTGCTCGTCGACCCGGAGATCAACGGTCTCCAGGCCATGCTCCGGCGTGCGGTGGAGCGGGGCGAGGTCCGTCCGGACTGTCCGGCGCTGGACTTCGTACCGCACATGCTCATCGGGGCGTTCATCGCGCTCCCGCTGATCGAGGACCGGTCCGTCGACCGGGTGTTCCTCACCCAGTTCATCGACGCCGTGGTCTTCCCCGCCCTCGGCGTCTGAGTCCCCAGTCACTCCCCAGCTACTCCCCAGCGCTTCCTGAGCGCCGGCGGGTACTGTCCGGTTCCGCCAGCGCCGGCTGTACCCCACGGGGCCGCCGCCCGCACTCCCCGCACCCCAGCAAGACCGCCTGCTGCTCCTGACACGCCGCTCTCGTCGTCGGGCCGGCTCTACACGCCCTGATCCGCCCGTGCGCGCCCCCGCGGTCCGCACGGGCGCAGGATCCATCCCACGACCTGAAACGGGAGAACCACGACGTGGCCACCTTCCTCTACCGGCTCGGGCGCGGCGCCTTCAGGCGCCGCGGCCTCGTCGCCCTCATATGGGTGGCGCTGCTGTTCGCCGCGGGCTTCGGCGCCGCGACGGCCGCCGCGCCGACCTCCGGTTCGTTCTCGATCCCCGGCACGGAGGCCCAGAAGGCCTTCGACCTGCTGGACAAGAAGTTCCCGGGCATGTCCGCCGACGGCGCGACCGCCCGTATCGTCGTCAAGGCCCCGGCCGGCGCCAAGGTCACCGACCAGGGCCCCAAGTCCGAGGTCCAGAAGCTGATCTCGGGCCTGAAGCAGGGCGAGGGCGCCGCGCAGGTCGCCACCGTCGACGACCCGTACCAGATGCAGGCGGTGAGCCAGGACGGCTCCACCACCTACATCACGGTGAAGTACAAGGTCAGCGGCATGGAGCTGAAGGACGTCACGCGTGACGCCCTCAAGGACTCCGGGCACGACGCGCAGAAGGCCGGCCTCCAGGTGGAGATCGGCGGCGACGCGCTGATGGAGGCCCCCGAGACGGGCTCCGGCGAGGCCATCGGCATCCTGATCGCCGGCATCGTCCTGGTCATCACCTTCGGCTCGCTGGTCGCGGCCGGGCTGCCGCTGCTGACCGCGCTGATCGGCGTCGGCATCGGCGTCTCCTCGATCACCGCGCTCGCCAACGTGCTGGACCTCGGCTCCACCACCTCCACACTCGCGATGATGATCGGCCTCGCGGTCGGCATCGACTACGCGCTGTTCATCGTCTCCCGCTACCGCGTGGAGCTCGCCGAGGGCCGTGAGCGCGACGAGGCCGCGGGCCGCGCCGCCGGAACCGCCGGGTCCGCGGTCGTCTTCGCCGGTCTGACCGTGGTCATCGCCCTGGTGGGCCTGGCCGTCGTCAACATCCCGATGCTGACCAAGATGGGTGTCGCGGCCGCCGGAACGGTGGTTATCGCGGTGCTCGTCGCCCTGACGCTGGTCCCGGCCATCCTCGGTTTCGCGGGCAAGAAGGTGCTGCCCGCCGGCCAGAAGAGCAGGCTCTTCGGCAAGGGCCGTCCGGCCGGCGCCGAGGCGAAGCCGAACGGCGGCACCCGCTGGGCCCGCTTCGTGCTGCGCCGCCCGGTGATGGTGCTGCTGATCGGTGTGATCGGCCTGGGCGCGATCGCGGTGCCGGCGAGCAAGCTGGAGATGGGCCTGCCGGACGACGGCTCCAAGCCGGTCTCCACCAGCCAGCGCAAGGCGTACGACATGCTGTCCGAGGGCTTCGGCCCCGGCTTCAACGGTCCGCTGATGGTGGTCGTGGACGGCGACAAGGCGCTCGCCGACAAGACCGTCGACCGGATCAAGGGGCTGGAGGGCGTGGTCGCGGTGACCCCGCCGCACCAGAACGAGGCCAAGGACGCCGCTGTCATCAGCGTGATCCCGAAGGAGCGCCCGTCCTCGACCGAGACCGAGAGCCTGGTCCACAAGATCCGCGAGGGTAACGGCGGCGACGTGTTCGTCACCGGTGCGACCGCGATGAACATCGACTTCTCGCAGAAGATGAACGACGCGCTGCTGCCCTACCTGGCGCTCGTGGTCGGCCTGGCGTTCCTGCTGCTGATGCTGGTGTTCCGCTCGATCCTGGTTCCGCTGAAGGCGGCCCTCGGCTTCCTGCTGTCGGTCGTCGCGGCCCTCGGCGCGGTCGTCGCGGTCTTCCAGTGGGGCTGGCTCGGCTCCGTGTTCGGGGTGGAGCAGACCGGTCCGATCATGTCGATGATGCCGATCTTCATGGTGGGTGTCGTCTTCGGCCTGGCGATGGACTACGAGGTCTTCCTCGTCACCCGGATGAGGGAGGCGTACGTCCACGGCGAGCGCCCGGGTCAGGCCGTGGTGACGGGCTTCCAGTTCAGCGCCCGTGTGGTCGTGGCCGCCGCCGTCATCATGATCGCCGTCTTCTCCGGCTTCCTGGGTGCCAGCGACGCGATGGTCAAGATGATCGGCTTCGGCCTGGCCGTCGCGGTCCTCTTCGACGCCTTCGTGGTGCGCATGGCGATCGTGCCGGCGGTGCTGGCGCTGCTCGGCCACAAGGCCTGGTGGCTGCCGGGCTGGCTGGACCGGATCCTGCCCAACGTGGACGTGGAGGGCGAGAGCCTGCGCAAGCACCTCGGGGAGTCCGGCGCGGAGGCCGGGTCCCCGGAGGACCCCGACAAGCGGCGCGAGCTGGTCAACGCCTGACCAGACGCCCGCGCGCGGCTAATGCCTTAATGGCGCCGCGAAGCATGTGACGAAAGGCCCCGCATCTGGAACCCCAGGTGCGGGGCCGCTCGCGTCCGCTACGCCGTACGGGTGGCCGCGGGTCGCGCGGGGGTGCCCGGTCTCGTGCCGCCGGCGGTGGGTGCGGCGTACGTACGGCGCAGGAAGCGGCGCAGGACCGCGCTGTCGAACTGGATGACGGCGACACCCTCGGGGGAGTGGAACTCCACCACCGCCTGGACCCGGCCGCAGGGCCAGACCCGTACGTCGCCCGTCCCGGTCGGCGCGAGCAGTCCGGCTTCCAGGAGGGCGCGGGGGAAGACCCACTCGTTGTCGGTGCCCTCGGGGGACAGCTCGGCGGGGAAGACGATCCGTACGGCCAGGGGCTCGGCGGGGGTGAACCGCAGGGCGACCGGGATAGCGCGGTAGAGGGGGTCGTCGGTGATCACGCGGGCGCTGACCCGCTCGTCGACGGCCACGGCGGTGGCTGGTGGATTCTCGGCGGTGGCTGACATCGACCGGACTCCTCGAATCGGAACGTTGACGTCCGTTTGCCCGTCCAGCCTCGCACATTCCCACGAAACCGCACGTATGTATTTGTGCGGCGCCAGCTCTTGCCAATCGTTTGCAAGTGGGCACTACTCTTGAACGGTTAAACACTCATGTGAGGAAGAGGAAGCGGAGCCGCTCCATGCACGTGCCCGACGGATTCATCGACGCGCCCGTCTCGGTGGCCGCAGGAGTGGCGGCCACCGCCGCTGTCGCGGTCAGCCTGCGCGGCGCCCGCCGCGAGCTCGACGAACGCACCGCCCCCCTGGCCGGCCTCGTCGCCGCCTTCATCTTCGCCGTGCAGATGCTGAACTTCCCCGTCGCCGCCGGCACCAGCGGCCACCTCCTCGGCGGCGCGCTCGCCGCGATACTCGTCGGCCCCTACACCGGCGTGCTCTGCGTCTCCGTCGTCCTGCTGATGCAGGGCATCCTCTTCGCCGACGGCGGCCTGACCGCGCTCGGCGTCAACATCCTGAACATGGCCGTGGTGACCGTCCTCGTCTCCTACGCCGTCTTCCGCGTCCTGCTGAAGCTCCTGCCCGCCGGCCGGCGCTCGGTCACCGTCGCCGCCTTCGCCGGAGCCCTGCTCTCGGTGCCCGGCGCGGCCGTGATGTTCACCCTCCTCTACGCCCTCGGCGGCACCACCGACGTCCCGATCGGCAAGGTGTTCACCGCCATGGTCGGCGTCCACGTGCTCATCGGCATCGGGGAGGCCCTGATCACCGCCGCCACCGTCGGCGCCGTGATCGCCGTACGGCCCGACCTGGTCCACGGCGCGCGCGGCCTGGCCGCCCCGCTGAAGCTGCGCGTCGGCGGCGAGCTCGTCGACGCCCCCGCCGCCGCCCCCGTCCCGGCCGCCGCCCGCTCCACCCGCAAGCTCTGGCTGACCGGCCTGGCCACCGCCCTCGTGCTCGCCGGGTTCGTCTCCTTCTACGCCTCCAGCAGCCCCGACGGCCTGGAGAAGGTCGCCGCCGACAAGGGCATCGACGCCAAGGCGCGGGCGCACGCCAGCGCCGACTCCCCGCTCGCCGACTACAGCGTCAAGGACGTCGACGACGCCCGCCTGTCCGGCGGCCTGGCCGGCGTCATCGGCGTCGGCGCGACCGTCGCCGTCGGCAGCGGGATCTTCTGGACCGTGCGCCGCCGCCGCGCCCAGGACCTGACCGCGTCCTCCACGGCCGCCCCGTCGGCGAGCTGACATGGGGGCGGGTCACGCGCACAAGCTCTACCGACACGGGCACTCGCCCGTGCACGAGCTGCCGCCGCACTGCAAGATCGCCGCGACCGCCGGCTTCGTGGTCGTCGTCGTGTCGACACCGCGCGAGGCGATGTGGGCCTTCGGCCTGTACGCCCTCCTGGTCGCCGCCGTCGCGGCGGCGGCCCGGATCCCCGCCGGGTTCCTGCTGCGGAGGCTGCTGATCGAGGTGCCGTTCGTGCTGTTCGCCGTGCTCATGCCCTTCGTGTCGCAGGGCGAGCGGGTGGACGTCCTCGGCATGTCCCTGAGCGTCTCCGGGCTGTGGGGCGCCTGGAACGTGCTCGCCAAGGGCACCCTCGGCGTGGCCGCCTCCGTGCTCCTCGCCTCCACCACCGAACTGCGTGCGCTGCTGCTGGGCCTCCAGCGGCTGAAGCTCCCGCCGCTGCTCGTGCAGATCGCCTCGTTCATGATCCGGTACGGCGACGTGATCACCGACGAGCTCCGCCGGATGTCCATCGCCCGGCGCTCGCGCGGCTTCGAGGCGCGCGGCATCCAGCACTGGGGGGTGCTCGCCAAGACCGCCGGCGCCCTGTTCATCCGCTCCTACGAGCGCGGCGAGCGGGTCTACCTCGCGATGGTCAGCCGCGGCTACGCCGGTTCCATGCCGGTGATCGACGACGTGACGGCCACCCGCGCCCAGTGGGCGTACTCGGCCGTGCTCCCGGTGACGGCGCTCGCCGTCTGTCTGATGGGATGGACGCTGTGACCGCTCCTTCCGCCTCTAATGCATCCACTACCTCTGGTGACGTTAGCCCCGCGCCCTCCCTGGAGGTCTCCGGAGTCGCCTACGCCTACCCGGACGGGCACCAGGCCCTCTTCGGGGTCGACCTCACCGTCGGGCGCGGCGAGCGCGTCGCCCTCCTCGGACCCAACGGCGCCGGGAAAACCACCCTGGTCCTGCACCTCAACGGCATCCTGGGCGGCGGCGTCGGCTCCGTCACCGTGGCCGGGCTGCCCGTGGAGAAGCGCAACCTCGCCGAGATCCGCCGGCGCGTCGGCATCGTCTTCCAGGACCCCGACGACCAACTGTTCATGCCGACCGTCCGTGAGGACGTGGCCTTCGGCCCGGCGGCCGCCGGCCTGCGCGGCGCCGAACTGGAGACCCGCGTCCGCGAGGCCCTCGAACAGGTCGGCATGGCCGGCTTCGCCGACCGCCCCCCGCACCACCTGTCCTTCGGGCAGCGGCGCCGGGTGGCCGTGGCGACCGTACTCGCGATGCGGCCCGAGATCCTCGTCCTGGACGAGCCCTCCTCCAACCTCGACCCCGCCTCGCGCCGCGAGCTGGCCGACATCCTGCGCGCGCTGGACGTCACCGTGCTGATGGTGACGCACGACCTGCCGTACGCCCTGGAGCTCTGCCCGCGCTCGGTCATCCTCAGCGAGGGGGTCATCGCCGCCGACGGACGCACCCGCGACCTGCTGTGCGACGAGGAGCTGATGGGCGCGCACCGGCTGGAGCTGCCGTTCGGCTTCGATCCGCGGTCGGTGGCCACGGCGTAACCCGCCCGGAGGAGAGCCGGAGCGGAGCCGGTGGGGTGCCTGTGGGGCGCCGGTGCCCTGCCTGAGACGGGCCGGAGTGCCGGCGGGGGTCTCGTAGGCGCGGCATAAGCGCAGGTCTTCGGTTGTTGGGGTGCTCGTGAACATCCAGGGTGTGGTGACCGAGGGCTTCGAGCCCGTACGTGAGGCCTTCGCGCGCAACTTCGAGGTCCTCGGGGACCGGGGCGCGGCCGTGACCGTGTACCGCGACGGCCGCAAGGTCGTCGACCTGTGGGGCGGCACGAAGGACGCGGACGGCACCGAGCCCTGGGCCGAGGACACCGTGACGATCGTGCGGTCCGCGACCAAGGGCGTGGCGGCGGCCGTCCCGCTGCTGCTGCACCAGCGCGGGCTGCTGGACCTGGACGCCCCCGTGAGCTCGTACTGGCCGGAGTTCAAGGCCGGGGGCAAGGAGCGGACGCTGGTCCGCCACCTGCTCGCGCACCAGGCCGGCGTCCCCGCCCTGGACCGGGGCCTGACGACGGCGGAGGCCGCAGACGGCGTGTCGGGTGCGCGTGCGGTCGCCGCGCAGCAGGCGTTCTGGGAGCCGGGCAGCGCGCACGGCTACCACGCGCAGACCTTCAGCTGGCTGGTCTCCGAGCTGGTACTGCGGGCCACGGGGCGGACCGTCGGCGGGATCCTGGCCGAGGAGATGGCCGAGCCGCTGGGGCTGGACTTCTGGATCGGGCTGCCGGAGGGCGAGGCGCACCGGGTGGGCCGGGTGGCGCCGGTCGAGCCGCCGCCGGGTGCGGGACTGCTGAAGACGCGGCCGAGGAGAAACGTTTCGGAGGCGTATGCCGACCCGGAGTCCCTCACCCGCCGCGCCTTCGCCGCCATCGACCCGCAGCCGGACGAGAACGATCCCGTCTACCAGGCGGCGGAACTCCCCGGCTCGGCCGGCATCGGCACGGCGCGCGCCCTGGCCCGGTTCTACGCCGCGACCATCGGGGTGGTGGAGGACGGGGCGCGTATCTTCACGCCGGCGACGACCGCGCTGGCCGGCACCGAGTTCGCGGCGGGACCGGACCGGGTGCTGGTCGTGGGGACCCGCTTCGGGCCGGGCTACATGCTGCACGGGCCGGCGTCCCCGCTGCTGTCCCCGGCCTCCTTCGGCCACCCGGGCCGCGGCGGCTCGCTGGCCTTCGCGGACCCGGAGGCGGGCGTCGGCTTCGGCTACGTCACCAACGCGCACGCCAAGTCGGTGACCGCCGATCCGCGCGCGCAGGCGCTGGTGCGGGCGTTGCGCGGCTGCCTGTAGAGATTTGTCGCTTTGGCGCTTTTCGCGGGAACGCCGGCCGTCCGTCAGTTCCGTTCGCGGACGTCGGCCAGTTCGGCGGCGGCGTGCGTGACGAGTTCGCGCGGGGGCATCGGGAACACGGTGTGCGGGGTGCCGGCCGCCGCCCAGACCACGTCGTGCTCCAGCAGGCCCCGGTCCGCCAGGACGCGGGTGCGGGTGCGGTGGCCGAAGGGCGGGACGCCGCCGATGGCGTAGCCGGTGGTCTCGCGGACGAGTGCCGCGTCGGCGCGGGTGACTTTCGCGGCGTCGAGTTGACGCCGCACCGCCTCGACGTCGACCCGTGAGGCCCCGTCCATGAGGACCAGGACCGGGACGCCGTCCGCCGCGAAGATCAGTGACTTCACGATCTGGCTGAGTTCGCAGCCGATCGCGGCCGCGGCGTCGGCGGCGGTGCGGGTGCCTTCGGGGAAGGTGCGGATGGCGAGGTCGAGGCCGAGGTCGGTGAGGGCCCGGGCGAACAGGGGGTGCGGGGTGCTCGTCGTCATGGCGGGACGCTAACGCCCTGCCGGGCCGCAGGCGAGGTGTTTTGTCCCCGACCCGCCCTCCCCCCGTTCCCCGGAGCTCCGCCCTGGACCCCGACGGCCGGACTCCGACCCCGGACCCCGGCCCCGTACCCGCGCCCCGGCCCGCCTCCCGGCCGTCAGGAGGCGTTGAGGACGGTGGCGACGATCGGGCCCGCCGCGTCGCCGCCGTGGCCGCCGCCCTCGACCATGGCCGCCGCCGCCACGTCGCCGCTGTAGCCCGTGAACCAGCTGTCCGGGGCGGCCGCGCCGTCGACCTCCGCCGAGCCGGTCTTCGCCCCCTTGTCGGATCCATGGACCGGAGCCATCGCCTTCGCCGCCGTCCCGCTCGACGCCGTCTGCCGCATCATCCGCACCAGCTGCGCCGACACCCCCGGCGCCAGCGAGCGCGGGGCGGTGGCCAGGGAGCGGCCGTCCAGGGAGGCCTTGACCAGGACCGGCTGGCGGAACACGCCGGTGCGGGCGGTCGCCGTGACGGAGGCCATGTTCAGCGGGTTCATCTGGATCGCGCCCTGGCCGATGTATTCGGCGGCGGCGGCCGCACCCGAGGTAACCGGAACGGTGCCGTCCTGCGAGGGGATGCCCGTCTTCCAGTCCAGCCCGATCCCGAAGGCCTC
Organism: Streptomyces sp. NPDC000075; assembly: GCF_040301925.1. Classification (NCBI taxonomy): domain Bacteria; kingdom Bacillati; phylum Actinomycetota; class Actinomycetes; order Kitasatosporales; family Streptomycetaceae; genus Streptomyces; species Streptomyces sp. NPDC000075. The sequence goes on along the minus strand of NZ_JBEPFL010000040.1, from coordinate 18,277 downwards.
CTTGGCCGTCCTCGGCAGCGCGCCGTTGTCCTTCACGTCGTCGATCAGGCTGACGAAGGCGGTGTTGCAGGACCGGGCGAAGCTGGTCGAGAAGGGCTGGCCCTGGAGCGAGAAGCCGTCCTGGTTGCGGAAGACCTTCCCGTCCCACGAGGCGCTCGGCGGGCAGGCGGCCGGCCGGTCGGCGGCGACCAGGCCCTTCTCCAGCAGCATGGCCGCCGTCACGATCTTCATCGTGGAGCCGGGCGCCCGCCGCCCCAGCATCGCCGCGTTGAAGCCGTCCTGCCGGTGGTTGGCCACCGCCAGGATGTCGCCGGTGCTGGGCTGGACGGCGACGACCGAGGCCTCGGCGTACTGGCCGACCGCCTTCTCCGCCGCCGCCTGCACGTCGGCGTCGAGGACGGTCTGGAGCTGTCCCGGCCTGCCCTCGACCAGCGTCGCCAGGGTCCGCTTGGGGGCGTCGGCGGTGGCCGGTTCGATCCACACCTCGACGCCTGGGGTGCCGCCCGCCTTCTCCCCGTACGTCTTGCGCAGCGCGTCCAGCACCGGCCGCAGCGACGGGTACCGCTCGGGGGTGAGTTCCTTGCCGTTGCGGTCCACGGCCTTGACCGGCGGGCTGGCCGGGGTGCCGGCGCGCAGCCGTTCGTCCTTCTGGAGCTGCGGGTGGATCACCGACGGCTGCCAGTCGACGAGCGGCTTGCCGCTGCTGGCGCCGCGGACGACGGTCAGCTGCGAGTCGTAGGCGAACGGCTTGGCCGTTCCGTCGTGGGCGATCTCGGCCTCGACCTTGAAGGGCACGGTGGTGCCGTTCGGGGTGCCGGGCGTGATGACGGCCTTGGAGACGAGCGCCTTGGCCCTGAAGTCGGCCACCGCGGGCTGTGCGGCCTGCGCGTTGTTGGTCAGGGCGGCGGCCGTGGAGGCGTCGCCGGCCGCCCACGCGGCCAGGAAGTCCTTGGCCACCTCGGCCGCCTCCCGGTCGGTGACCGGCCCGGTCGTCTTCTGCGCCGTCGCCGAACCGTTCTTCCCCGCCCCGGCCCCGCTCCCGCCCGGGCCGGTGCGATCGCCGCTGTCACCCACCAGGGTGACCACCCCGTACGCCGCACCGCCGGCCATCGCCAGGAACACCCCGCCGACGATGGCACCCTTCGCCGCCCCGTTCACTACGTCCCCTCCCCAGGAGCCACGGTTCCCTGAACGTGTTCAAAGAGCCTGTGGGGCACACCTTACGCGTGGGTAAAGGGCCGGATCCAGGTCAGATCCACGTATCCAGCCACATCCGGCCACGCCACGAGTCCATGGGCAGGGTCTGGCCGGTGTAGATCGGCCAGAAATAGATGAAGTTCCAGACGATCAGGAGGACCAGCACGCCCGCCCCGATCGCCCCCAGCGCCCGGCGCCGCTCCGAGGATCCCGAAGGCCCCAGCAGGGCGCCGGTCATCATCGCCACCGCCAGGCACAGGTAGGGGACGAAGACCACCGCGTAGAAGTAGAAGATGGTCCGCTCCTGGTAGTTGAACCAGGGCAGCAGGCCCGCGCCCAGCGCGCACGCGATCGCCCCGGCCCGCCAGTCGCGCCGGAAGAACCACCGCCACAGCACGTACAGCAGCGCGAAACAGCCCGCCCACCACAGCAGCGGGGTGCCCAGCGCCAGTACCTCGCGGGCGCACTTGCCCGCCTCGGTCGCCGGACAGCCGTCGGTGCCGGGGGAGGGGGACTCGTAGAAGTAGGAGACGGGCCGCCCCAGGATCAGCCAGCTCCACGGGTTGGACTCGTAGGTGTGGCCGGAGGTCAGGCCCACGTGGAACCTGTAGACCTCCGTCTCGTAGTGCCACAGGCTGCGCAGCCACTCCGGCAGGAAGGAGAAGGCGCTGTCCTGGTCGTTCTTGGCCGCCCAGTCGCGGAAGTAACCGCCCTTGCCGTCGTCCGGGCTCAGGATCCAGCCGAGCCAGGAGGTCAGGTACACGGCGATCGCCACGGGCACCGTCGACAGGAAGGCGGGCAGCGCGTCGCGGCGCAGCATCGCCGCGTACGGGGCGCCGGCGCCCGCGGTGCGGCGCGCGGCCGCGTCCCACAGCACGGTGAGCACCCCGAAGAAGGCCAGCACGACCAGGCCGTTCCACTTGGTGCCGAACGCCAGGCCCAGGCAGACGCCGGCCAGCAGCCGGTACGGGCGCCAGCCCAGGCGCAGGGTCTCCGCGACGTCCGCGTCCGGGCGGGCGCGGCCCTCCTCGTCGACGGGCAGCGCCGCGGCGAGCCGGGCCCGTGCCTTGTCGCGGTCGACGACCAGCGCCCCGAAGGCGGCCAGGACGAAGAACATCAGCACCAGGTCGAGCAGGGCGGTGCGGCTCATCACCAGGTGCAGGCCGTCGACCGCCAGCAGTCCGCCCGCCAGGCAGCCGAGGAAGGTGGAGCGGAACAGGCGCCGGCCGATGCGGCAGAGCATCAGCACGGACAGGGTGCCGAGCAGTGCCGTCATGAACCGCCAGCCGAACGGGTCGAACCCGAACATCCACTCGCCGAGCCCGATCACCCATTTGCCGACCGGCGGGTGCACCACGTAGCCGGGGTCGGACGGCAGCGGGACGGCGTCGGGGTTCGCGAGGATCGACTTGTCGACATCCTTGGGCCAGCTGGCCTCGTAGCCCTGCCGGATGGTGGCCCACGCGTCCTTGGCGTAGTACGTCTCGTCGAATATCACCGCCTTCGGGCTGCCCAGGTGGGTGAACCGCAGCACGCCCGCCACGAGCGTCACCAGCAGCGGACCCACCCACGCCATGGCCCGCTCCCAGGCGCGCCGGCTCGCCTCCGGGATCCCGAGCGCCGCCCAGAGCTGGGCGGACGGCCGGGCGTACGGGGGCACGAGGCGGGTGCGGACATCGGCCGCCGGCGCGGCGGGCAGGTAGCCGAACCCCCGCAGGCGGCGCAGCCACACGGGCGGCTCGTGCTCGGGGCCGCCTCCGCCCGGCGGAACGGGCGGGGCCCCCGCGGGGCTGGGCGGCGGCGTCGCGGTACTGGTCACCGGGTCATCGTAGGGAACGCCCCTGTGCGAGCCCCAGTCCCCACGAGCCCCAATGAGAGGATGAGGCGGTGACAGCAGACCAGCCCCGCGCCGACCGTTCCCCCTCCAGCGACGGCGTACTCGTCCTCGCCGGGACCCCGATCGGCGACCTCGCCGACGCCCCGCCCCGGCTCGCCGCCGAGCTGGAACGGGCCGACGTGATCGCCGCCGAGGACACCCGGCGGCTGCGCCGGCTCACCCAGGGCCTCGGCGTGCACACCACCGGGCGCGTCCTGTCGTACTTCGAGGGCAACGAGTCCGCCCGCACCCCCGAGCTGGTCGAGGCCCTGGAGGCGGGCCGGCGGGTGCTGCTGGTGACCGACGCCGGCATGCCCTCGGTCTCCGACCCCGGCTACCGGCTGGTCGCCGCCGCCGTCGAGAAGGACCTTCGCGTCACGGCCGTCCCCGGACCCTCCGCCGTCCTCACCGCGCTCGCGCTCTCGGGGCTGCCCGTGGACCGCTTCTGCTTCGAGGGGTTCCTGCCGCGCAAGGCGGGCGAGCGCCTCGGCCGGCTCCGTGAGGTGGAGGGCGAGCGGCGCACGCTCGTCTACTTCGAGGCCCCGCACCGGCTCGACGACACCCTCGCGGCCATGGCCGAGGTGTTCGGCGCCGACCGGCGGGCCGCCGTGTGCCGGGAGCTCACCAAGACGTACGAGGAGGTCAAGCGCGGCGGCCTGGGCGCGCTGGCCGCATGGGCCGCCGAGGGCGTGCGCGGAGAGATCACGATCGTCGTCGAGGGCGCCCCGGCCGCGGGCCCCGCCGACCTGGACGACGAGGAGCTGGTGCGCAGGGTGCGGGTGCGCGAGGAGGCGGGCGAGCGGCGCAAGGAGGCCATCGCGGCGGTGGCGGCCGAGGCCGGGGTACCCAAGCGCGAGGTCTTCGACGCGGTCGTCGCGGCAAAGAATGCGGCACAAAAGATGCCGTAGATCGGTAAAGGGCTAACCTGAAAAGCAAAGCTCAGACCGCGCACCGGCCGCTTTGAGACATGACTGGCCCAAAGAGAGTCCAACACTGGACAGGGCCTGATGCGCTCCCGCCCGAAGAGGCGTCCACTGTCAATGGCACCAGTGGAACAAGAGGAGCTGGCATGAGTGAGATCGCAGACACCCCGGTACCCGTCCCCGCCGCAGGTCCTGCCGCCGTTTCCACACCCGATGTGCAGACCGTGCACGAGGCCTACTCCTTCGCGTGCATGAAATGCGGGTACGGGTGGGAGCAGTCCTACGCGATCGAGCACCACACCGACGGCAACGGCCAGCCGTTCATCATGTACAAGGTGAACGGCGAGCGGGTGCCCTCCCCGCTGTCCAACCCGACCTGCCTGAACTGCGGCGGCCACGTCGTGCGGATCATGCGGGCCGGCACGGTCTCCCAGGTGAACGCCACCATCGACCGCCTCTACCACCACCGCATCGCCCCCGGGATCGCCGGACCGGTGCCGGCCGGCGAGAACCCCCCGCGCGCGCCGCGCCAGCGCAGGCCCTCGCACGACTCGCCGGGGCCCGTCGCGGTCAACGAACCCGGGCGGCGTCCCGGCCTGCTCGCCCGCCTGCTGGGGCTGCTGCGCCGGTCATAAGATCGGCCCATGAGCCCTAGCCCTTCCTCCGCCGCCGCCAAGGACGCCCCGCCCCCGCTACCCGAACCCCTCCGGGTGGCGGTGGCCGATTCGCACACCCACCTCGACATGCAGTCCGGCACCGTCGAGGAGGGACTGGCGAAGGCGGCCTCGGTGGGCGTCACCACCGTCGTCCAGGTGGGCTGCGACGTGAAGGGCTCGCGCTGGGCCGCCGAGACCGCGGCGGCCCACGCCAACGTCCACGCGGCGGTGGCGCTGCACCCGAACGAGGCCCCCCGCATCGTCCTCGGCGACCCGGACGGCTGGTCGCGCCAGGGCGCCCGGGCGGGCGGCGGGGAGGGCGCGCTGGACGAGGCGCTCGCCGAGATCGAGGCGCTGGCCGCCCTCGGCCACGTCAAGGCGGTCGGCGAGACCGGGCTCGACTACTTCCGCACCGGACCGGAGGGCATGGCCGCGCAGGAGCGTTCCTTCCGGGCCCACATCGAGGTCGCCAAGCGGCAGGGCAAGGCCCTCGTCATCCACGACCGCGACGCCCACGCCGACGTGCTGCGCGTGCTGCGCGAGGAGGGCGCGCCCGAGCGGACGGTCTTCCACTGCTACTCCGGGGACGCCGAGATGGCCCGGGAGTGCGCGGCCGCCGGCTACTACATGTCCTTCGCCGGGACGGTCACCTTCAAGAACGCGGCGCCGCTGCGCGAGGCCCTGGCGGTGGCCCCCCTGGAACTGGTGCTGGTCGAGACCGACGCCCCGTACCTCACGCCGGCGCCCTACCGGGGGCGGCCCAACGCGCCGTACCTCATCCCGCTGACGGTGCGGGCGATGGCGGCGGTGCGCGGCATCGACGAGGACGCCATGGCCACGGCCCTCGCCGCGAACACGGCCCGAGCCTTCGACTACTGACCCGGCTGCCGACCGGCTGCCGGGCAGCCGCTGACCAGCCGCTGACCAGCCGCTGACCGGCTGCTGACCGAGCGCCGGCCGGCGGGTGCACGTGTATGTGGATAAACCCGTGTAACGACATGACGCCATGGCGATGTGCCGACATTTCCGTATGGCCGTGGCGACACCTTCGGTACATCCGTTCGTTCGACACGCTGGGTAGTCGAACGGCTTTGGTGCGTGACGGCCGCTCCCGCTAGGGTGCCGTGCCCGAACCAGCCGGGGCCGGACCAGTGGAGCGAGCGACGTGAGCGATACACAGGGCAGTCACCGCCGTGTCTCCTGGCCGGAGACCGGGCCGGACACGTACACGGATACGGGCCCGGCCGCAGGCCCGGCCGCGGTCCGGGACGCCTTCGACCCCGCCGTCCCCGGCCCCCGCACCGAAGGCCGCCGGGCGCGGCGCCGGGCGGCGGCCGGCGCCGACCGCACCGCCACCTCCCCGGCCCCGGGCGACGGCGCCGCCCCCACCCCGCCCCCCGCCCGCCGGGCCGGCGGAGGCGGCCGCCGCAGGGCCACCGCCCCGGCCACCGCCGCCCCGGCCCCCGCCCCGGCCGAGCCGCCCCCCGCCGCCGCGCCGCCCCCGCCCCCCGCCGACGGCCGCCGCGCCCCCGGCCGCCGCCGCGCCGCACCCCGGCCCGACGCCGCCCCCGCCCCCGCGGGCCCCGACCGCACCGCCCCCACCGGCCGCCGCCGCGCCGCCCCCCGCCCCCCGGCCGACCCCGAACCCGGGCCGCCCGGGACCGCCCCCGCCCCAGCCCCCGCCCCGGCCGACGCCCCCCACGGCCGGCGCCGCCGCACCCGTACCGCCGACCAGGGCCCCGCCGCCCGCGACAGCTGGCGGCGCATCGTCCCCCAGGCCCTCGTCGTCGCCTTCCTCGCCGGCGGCACCACCGCCTTCGTCGCCGCCGACAAGTCCGTCCACCTCACCGTCGACGGCGAACCCCGCACCCTGCACACCTTCGCCGGGAACGTCGAGGACCTCCTCGACGCCGAAGGCCTCGGCGTCGGCCCCCACGACCTCGTCGCCCCCGCCCGCGACTCCGCCCTCGAGGACGGCGAGGAGGTCGTCGTCCGCTACGGCCGCCCCCTGCGCCTGACCCTCGACGGCAGCAGCCGCCAGATGTGGACCACCGCCCGCACCGTGGACGCCGCCCTGCGCCAGCTCGGCGTCCGCGTCGAGGGCGCCTACCTCTCCACCCCCCGCACCGCCCCCGTCCCCCGCACCGGACTCACCCTCAGCGTCCGCACCGAACGCGGCGTCACCTTCATGGCCGACGGCCGCGAAACCACCATCCGCACCAACGCTGCCACCGTGCGGGAAGCCCTCGACCAGGCCGGCATCACCCTGCGCGGCGAGGACACCACCTCCGTCCCCCCGGACTCCTTCCCGCGCGACGGCCAGACCGTCACCGTCCTGCGCATCACCGGCACCCGCGAGGTCCGCGAGGAACGCATCCCCTACGAGACCGAACGCGTCGAGGACGACACCCTGTTCGCCGGCACCGAGGTCGTCGAACGCGCCGGGCGTCCCGGCGCGCGCCGGGTCACGTACGGGCTGCGCACCGTCAACGGCGTCCGCCAGCCCGCCCGCAAGATCGCCGAGGAGGTCGTCCGCGAGCCCGTCAGCCAGCTCGTCAAGGTCGGCACGAAAGCACTGCCGACCTCCGTCGCCGGAGCCGACGGACTCGACTGGGGCGCGCTCGCCCAGTGCGAATCCGGCGGCCGGCCCTCCGCCACCGACGCCTCGGGCACCTACGGCGGCCTCTACCAGTTCGACGTGACCACCTGGCAGGCCCTCGGCGGCAGCGGCCGCCCGCAGGACGCCCCCGCCGGAGAGCAGACGTTCCGGGCGAAGAAGCTCTACGTGCAGCGGGGGGCGAGTCCGTGGCCGCACTGCGGCCGTAGGCTTTACCGGTGAGCACCGCAGAGCAGCAGCAGCCCCACGGGACCCCCGGGACCCCCTCCGACGCCCTCCTCGGGCCGGCCGACATCCGAGAGCTGGCCGCCGCCCTCGGCGTGCGCCCGACGAAGCAGAAGGGCCAGAACTTCGTCATCGACGCCAACACGGTCCGCCGGATCGTGCGCACCGCCGAGGTGCGCCCCGACGACGTCGTCGTCGAGGTCGGCCCGGGCCTCGGCTCGCTGACGCTCGCCCTGCTGGAGGCCGCCGACCGCGTCGTCGCCGTCGAGATCGACGACATCCTCGCCGCCGCGCTGCCCGCCACCATCGAGGCGCGGATGCCGCGGAAGAAGGACCGCTTCGCCCTGGTGCACTCCGACGCCATGCTGGTCACCGAACTGCCCGGCCCCGCCCCGACCGCGCTCGTCGCGAACCTGCCGTACAACGTGGCCGTGCCGGTGCTGCTGACCATGCTCGACCGGTTCCCCAGCATCGAGCGCACCCTCGTCATGGTCCAGGCGGAGGTCGCCGACCGGCTCGCCGCCCGCCCCGGCAACAAGGTGTACGGCGTCCCCTCCGTCAAGGCGAACTGGTACGCCGACGTCAAGCGCGCCGGGTCCATCGGCCGCAACGTCTTCTGGCCCGCCCCCAACGTGGACTCCGGACTCGTCTCCCTTGTCCGCCGCACCGAGCCGGTCCGGACCAGCGCCTCCAAGGCCGAGGTGTTCGCCGTCGTCGACGCCGCGTTCGCGCAGCGCCGCAAGGGCCTGCGCTCCGCGCTCGCCGGCTGGGCCGGCTCGGCCGCCGCCGCCGAGGCCGCGCTCGTCGCCGCCGGGATCAACCCGCTCGCCCGCGGCGAGTCCCTGACGGTCGAGGAGTTCGCCGCGATCGCCGAGCACAAGCCCGCCGACGCGCTGAAGCCCGCGCTGTGAGCGCCGCGCCGCGCACGGCGGTGACCGTACGGGTCCCCGCGAAGGTCAACGTCCAGCTCGCGGTGGGCACGGCCCGCCCCGACGGCTTCCACGACCTGGCCAGCGTCTTCCTCGCCGTCTCCCTGTACGACGAGGTCACCGCGACCGCGACCACCGGCGACGGGCCCACCGTCAGCTGCGAGGGCCCCGACAGCGACCAGGTCCCGCTGGACCGTACGAACCTCGCGGCGCGCGCCGCCGAGGTCCTCGCCGCCCGGGCCGGGATCACCCCCGCCGTCCACCTGCACATCGCCAAGAACATCCCCGTCGCGGGCGGCATGGCCGGCGGCAGCGCCGACGGCGCCGCGGCCCTGCTCGCCTGCGACGCGCTGTGGGGGCTCGGCACCCCGCGCGAGGAACTCCTGGAGATCTGCGCCGGCCTCGGCAGCGACGTCCCCTTCAGCCTGGCCGGCGGCGCGGCGCTCGGCACCGGCCGGGGGGAGCTGCTGACCCCGGTCGAGACGGGCGGCTTCCACTGGGTGTTCGCCGTCGCGCACGGCGGGCTGTCCACCCCGGCGGTGTTCCGCGAGTTCGACCGGCTGACGGAGGGCACGGAGGTACCCGTCCCGCAGGCCTCCCCCGAGCTGCTCGCCGCCCTGGCCTCCGGCGACCCCGACGCGCTCGCGGCCGTCCTGCCGCGCTCCAACGGGCTCCAGCCGGCGGCGCTGTCGCTGCGCCCGGAGCTGGCGGAGACGCTGGAGGCGGGCATCGCGGCCGGGGCCCTGGCCGGGCTGGTGTCGGGGTCCGGGCCGACGACGGCGTTCCTGGTGCGGGACGCCGATGCGGCGGCGAAGGTGGCGGCCGAGCTGGAGGCCTCCGGCACGTGCCGGGCCACGCGGGTGACGGCTTCGCCGGCGGCCGGGGCCACGGTCCTGGCGTAGCCGGTCCCGCCGGGGTGCGGGCGGTGCCGCCGGGGGTGCGGCCGGTGCCGCCACGGGTACCTAGGCCGCACCTGAGTAGCCGCGCCCTGTTGCCGGCCGGGCGCGGCCGCGAGCGTAGGGGGCATGACAGCCAGCGCACGCGACCTCGCCGCCGCCACCCCCGCCACGCGCGACCGGTACGCCGACCTGCTCCGGGTCGCCTCCCTCGGCACCGTCGTCCTCGGCCACTGGCTGATGGCCGCCGTCAGCGCCGACGGCATAGGGAACCTGCTCGCGCTCGTCCCCCCGCTCCAGGTGCTCACCTGGGGACTCCAGGTCATGCCCGTCTTCTTCTTCGTCGGCGGGTTCTCCCACGCCCTCTCCCACCGCTCCCTGGAGCGCCGCGCGGACGGCCGGCCCGTCTACGCGGCCTTCCTGCGCGCCCGGCTGCGCCGCCTGCTGCGGCCCACCCTGGTGTTCGTCCTCGTGTGGGCCGCGCTCGCCCTCGTCGTCCAGCTCGCCGGCGCCGACCGGGGGCCGCTGGCCGGGGCGGCGCTGCGGATGGTTACGCAGCCGCTGTGGTTCATCGGGATCTACCTGGCCATGGTCGCCTTCACCCCGCCCCTGCTGCGGGCACACGCCCGCTGGGGATGGGCCGCCTTCGCCGCCCTGGCCGCGGCCGCCGCCCTGGTCGACGTCCTGCGCTTCGCGCTCCACGTCCCGTACGCGGAGTTCCTGAACTTCGCCTTCGTCTGGCTCGCCGTCCACCAGCTCGGCTTCCTGCGCGCCGACGGCCGCATCCGCCGCCCCGCCCTCCTCGGCGCCGCCGGCCTCGCCGGGGCGGTGCTGCTGGTCGCCGCCGGCCCGTACCCGCTGTCGATGGTGGGGATGCCCGGCGAGAAGGTGTCCAACATGGCCCCGCCCACCCTGGCCCTGCTCTGCCACGGCATGTGGCTGGTCGGCGCCGTCCAGCTCGCCGCGCGGCCCGCCGCCGCCCTGCTCGCCCGGCCCCGCGTCTGGCGCGGGGTGGTCGCCGCCAACGGGGTCGCCATGACCGCGTTCCTGTGGCACCTCACCGCCATGCTCGGCGTGTACGCCGTCCAGCTCGCCCTCGGCCTGCGCCTGCCCGGGCCCGCCACCGCCGCCTGGTGGGCGCAGGTGCCGGTGCGGCTCCTCGCGGCGGCCGTCCTCACCGCCCTCCTCGTGGCCTGCTTCCGCCGCTTCGAGGCACCGTCGCCGGCCGGGAACGCCCCCGGCAGCGGCCCTGCCGCCGCCCTCGGCACCACCCTGGCCCTCCTCGGGATCCTCGGCCTGTCCATGACCGGTCTCGGCGGGCTGCTGGAGGGGCACACCGCCACCCTCGTCGCCCTCCCGGTCACCGCGCCCGCCGCCATCGGCATGGCCCTGGCGGGCGCCTGGCTGGTGGAACGGTCGGCGTCGGCGCGGAGGGTTAGGCTGAGGGGCTGATCCACACCCTTTCCCTGGAGCGCGTCTGATGGCCGTCAATCTGGTCAATGTCGAGGCAGTCAGCAAGGTGTACGGCACCCGTACCCTGCTCGACGGCATCTCCCTCGGCGTATCCGAGGGCGACCGGATCGGCGTGGTCGGCCGCAACGGCGACGGCAAGACCACCCTCATCCGGATGCTCGCCAAGCTGGAGGAGCCCGACAGCGGCCGGGTCACCCAGAGCGGCGGCACGCGGATGGGCGTCCTGACCCAGCACGACTCCCTCGACCCCACGGCCACCATCCGCCACGAGATCATCGGCGACATGGCCGACCACGAGTGGGCCGGCAACGCCAAGATCCGCGACGTGCTGACGGGCCTCTTCGGCGGCCTCGACCTGCCCGGCTTCGGCCAGGGCCTGGACACCGTCATCGGCCCGCTCTCCGGCGGCGAGCGCCGGCGCATCGCGCTCGCCAAGCTGCTCATCGCCGAGCAGGACCTCCTCATCCTCGACGAGCCGACCAACCACCTCGACGTCGAGGGCATCTCCTGGCTGGCCGGCCACCTCCAGACCCGCCGCAGCGCCCTCGTCTGCGTCACCCACGACCGCTGGTTCCTCGACCAGGTCTGCACCCGCATGTGGGACGTCCAGCGCGGCTCCGTCTACGAGTACGAGGGCGGCTACAGCGACTACGTCTTCGCCCGCGCCGAGCGCGAGCGGATCGCCGCCACCGAGGAGGCCAAGCGGCAGAACCTGATGCGCAAGGAGCTGGCCTGGCTGCGGCGCGGCGCCCCCGCCCGGACCTCCAAGCCCCGCTACCGCATCGAGGCCGCCAACGAGCTGATCGCCGACGTGCCGGAGCCGCGCGACAAGTCGGAGCTGATGCGCTTCGCCAACGCCCGCCTCGGCAAGACGGTCTTCGACCTGGAGAACGTCACCGTCACCGCCGGCCCCAAGACCCTCCTCAAGCACCTCACCTGGCACCTGGGCCCCGGCGACCGCGTCGGCCTCGTCGGCGTCAACGGCGCGGGCAAGACCTCCCTGCTGCGGGCCCTCGCCGAGGCCGCCCGCACCCAGGGCGAGACCCAGCCCGCGTCCGGCGAGATCACCGTCGGCAAGACCGTCCGCCTCGCCTACCTCTCCCAGGAGGTCGGCGAGCTCGACCCGTCGCTGCGCGTCCTGGAGGCCGTCCAGCGCGTCCGCGACCGGGTCGACCTCGGCAAGGGCCGGGAGATGACGGCCGGCCAGCTGTGCGAGCAGTTCGGCTTCACCAAGGAGAAGCAGTGGACGCCCGTCGGCGACCTGTCCGGCGGTGAGCGGCGCCGGCTGCAGATCCTGCGCCTGCTGATGGACGAGCCCAACGTCCTGTTCCTCGACGAGCCCACCAACGACCTCGACATCGAGACCCTCACCCAGCTGGAGGACCTCCTCGACGGCTGGCCCGGATCGATGATCGTGATCTCCCACGACCGGTTCTTCATCGAGCGCACCACCGACACGGTGATGGCCCTGCTCGGCGACGCCAGCCTGCGGATGCTGCCGCGCGGCCTGGACGAGTACCTGGAGCGCCGCCAGCGGATGATCGAGGCCGCCGCCCCGGCGCCGGCCCCGGCCGCCGCCGCCAAGTCGACGTCCTCCGGCGACTCGCGCGCCGCGAAGAAGGAACTCCAGAAGATCGAGCGCCAGCTCAACAAGATGTCCGACCGCGAGTCGAACCTGCACGCGCAGATCGCCGAGCACTCCACCGACTACGACAAGGTCGCCAAGCTCGACGCGGAGCTGCGCGAACTCATCTCGGAGCGGGACGAATTGGAGATGCGCTGGCTGGAACTGGCCGAAGAGGCCTGATCCGAGGGGCTCGTACCGCCGGATAACAGGCACGTCACGGGCCGGTCCTCCCTTGGGAACAGGGGTGCGACCGGCCCGTTGCGTACCGGCCACGAGTGATAGAAAGGGTCGGTTCTTTTCGATCTCCGCCGGGTCCCTCCCGGTCCACCGACCGCCTGAAGCCGAAGGTATGCGCTGATGACCGAGCCGCCCCAGCCGCCGAACCAGCCGCCGCCCCCTTCCGGTTACGGCCACCTCCCCGGGCCGCCGCAGCCGGCGTACGGCTACCCGCCCCAGGGCGGCAACCCGTACGCGCAGCAGCCGCCGACCGTCCCGCAGCCGCTGGCCCAGCCGGGCGGCCCCGGCTTCCCGCCGCCCGCCGGCCCGCCGTCCGGCGGCCGCCGCAAGGGCGCCGTGATCGTCGCGGCGGCCGTCGCGGGCGTCCTCGTCCTCGGCACCGGCGCCTGGTTCGCCTTCGCCGGCGACGACGAGCCGAAGAAGCCCGCCGCGCAGGCCTCCGCCCCCGCCGACCCCAAGCCCGCCGGCTCCCCGTCCGTGGACAAGGGCGACGGCAGCGGCAACGGCGCCGCCGAGCAGACCGACCTCAACGCGGGCCGCAAGCCCGGCGAGGACAGGGCGCTGTGGCTCAAGACCGTCAAGATGCAGGGCCCCGGCGCCGGCATCCCCGCCAAGGGCCAGTGGGTGGTCGGCGACACCGTCGTCAAGACGCTCGGCACGACGCTCATCGGCTACGCCGTGACCGACGGCAAGGAGAAGTGGAATCTCGACGTCCACACGGAGATCTGCGCGCTCACCGGCCAGACCGCCGCCGACGGCAAGACCGTCATCGCCGTCAAGGACGGCACCGCCTCCAACGCCTCCTGCACCCAGCTCAAGCTGATCGACCTCAAGGCCGGCAAGGAAGGCTGGACGAAGGCCCTCGACAAGGAGAGCATCTTCGACGGCGGCATCAGCGCCACCATCAGCCTCAGCGGCGACACCTTCGCCGTCAACCGGCTCGGCGGCACCAGCGTCCACCGCGTCAGCACCGGCGACAAGCTTTTCACCGGCAACGTCCCCGAGGGCTGCCAGCCGACCGACTACGCCGCCGGCAACGGCAGGATGCTCGGCATGGCCATGTGCATGGACAACGACCACACGCGCGAGGTCCAGGACGTCGACCCGGTCACCGGCAAGAAGACCTGGACCTACCGGCTCCCCGCGGGCTGGCAGGTCAACGCCGTCTACTCCGTCTCCCCGGCCGTCCTCGACATCGGCAACCGCGACACCAAGCAGCGCGCCGTCATCTCCCTGACGGCCGACGGCAAGAAGCGCGCCAGCATGGGCGCCGAGGGTGACTTCGAGGTGAACTGCGACGGCGGCGGCAGCACCGACGGCCTCCAGTACTGCGGCGACCGGGCCGTCGACGGCGACACCCTCTACCTGAGGGCGACCGCGAAGGACGGCAAGACCAGCGAGATGGTCGCCTTCGACATCGGCACCGGCAAGGCCAGGTGGCGCCACGCCGCCGGCGACAAGCGCACCATCCTCCCCGTCAAGGCCGCCGGCGGTCAGCTGATCGCCTACCTCCACACCGGCTACGACGTGCCCGGCGAGCTCATCTCCCTCCAGGCCGCCGACGGCGGGGCCAAGACCCTGATGCGCCTGCCCTCGGGCCCCGCCGCGAAGATCGAAGCCTCCTTCCTGTCCGCCAAGCGGTCCTTCGAGGACGGCCGCTTCTTCATGTCCGTCGACTCGCTGAACGGCGACGGCAAGGACGAGAAGCTCCTGATGGCATTCGGCAAGTGAACGAGTCCACCGAGCCGCCCACCGAGAGGCAGTAGCAGATGAGTACCCCGCCGCCCCCCAGCCAGCCGCCCGCCGGCGGTTTCGGCGGCCCCCCGCCGCCGCCCGGCCCGCCGCCGGGGCAGCCCCCGGCCGCCCCCCAGGCCCCCGGCACCCCGCCGCCGCCCCCGCAGGCCGCCACGCAGCCCGCCCAGCCGGCCGTGCCCCCGCCCCCCGGCGGACAGCCCGGCTACGGCTACCCCCAGCAGCAGCAGGCCGGCTACGGCTACCCCCAGCAGCCCCCGCAGCCCAGCACCCTCCAGGCCCCGGCCCCGCAGCCGCCGGCCCGCGCCACGGGCGGCTCCAACGACGTGCGCAACCAGCTGGTGATCGTCGGCGCGGCCCTCCTGGCGATGGCCCTGATCATCGGCGGCGGCTTCTGGTACACCTCGGACTCGGGCGGCGGCGACCAGCCGGCCGTCGCGGCCAACGGCTCGCCCGACCCCAAGGCCCCGGCCGTGGCCGGCAGCGAGAAGGTCCCGGCCAACCCCAAGTCCAAGACCCTGGTCAACGTGACCACCCAGACGCCCGCCGACGTGGCCGACGTCAAGGGCTCCTGGCTGACCGACACCACCTACGTCAAGTCCGACCTGGGCAAGGTCGTCGGCTACAACCTCGTCGACGGCGGCAAGAAGTGGGAAATCCCGCTCAACGCCAACGTGTGCGGCGCCACCCGGCACATCTCCGACAACAAGACCGCCATCCTCTTCGAGGAGGGTCCGGCCACCGCCGACCGCAAGTACCCCCAGTGCACCCAGGTCGGCGTCGTCGACCTGAACACCGGCAAGCTCCTGTGGTCCGCCACCGCCAAGTCCGCCACCGGCGGCGACAAGCCGGTGTCCTTCGAGGAGGTCACCCTCAGCGGCCAGACCGTCGCCGCCGGCGGCCTCTACGGCGGCGCCGCCTGGAACCTCGCCGACGGCAAGCCCCTGTGGACCCCCAAGACCGACGCCCAGGGCTGCTACGACCTCGGCTACGGCGGCGGCGACGCCCTCGCCGTCCTGCGCAAGTGCGGCCACAGCGCCGACGAGACCCTCTACGCGCAGGCCCTCGACCCCGTCAGCGGCGCGCCGAAGTACTCGTACAAGCTGTCCGCGGGCATCGAGTGGGCCGGCATCATCTCCACCAAGCCGCTCATCGTCGCCGCCAACGTCGGCAACACCGCGAAGAACGCCACCAACGTCAGCGACCTCTTCGTCCTCGACGACGCCGGCCAGCTCAAGACCCGCATCGGGCTCTCCTCGGGCAGCTACGCGCCCCGCTGCCCGGCCACCGAGGTCGAGCAGTGCACGAACCTCGTCGTCGGCAACGGCAAGGTCTACCTGCCCTCCTACGAGCACCAGGGCTCCTCGCCCACCGGCCGCACCAACGAGATCGTCTCCTTCGACCTGGAGACCGGCAAGGCCACCAGCGACCGCGCCGACGCCGGCGAGAAGTACGTCATGTACCCGCTGCGCATGGACGGGTCGAACATCATCGCCTACAAGGTGCCCCCCTACGACGGGGGCGGCCAGGTCGTCAGCATCGACGGCAAGACGATGAAGGAGACCCTCCTCATGCAGAACCCGCCCGGCACCCGGAGCCTGGAGGCCGGCTTCGCCCCGGACCGCTCCGAGATCCGCTACCGCAACGGGCGCCTGTTCATGGCCGAGTCCCTGGCCAGCAAGCCCTACTCGGACAAGGAGAAGGACTACCTGTTCATCTCCTTCACGGCGAGCTGACGCCCACACGCCCACGCCCGCGCGCCCACGGCGCGCGCAGCCGCGAAAGCCCCCGGCCGGTGCCACCGATCGGGGGCTTTCGCGCGGTAACCACCGCGCCCCGTCGAACAAGCGTGTAGCTTGCCGGGTCAGAAGGATCTGGGGTGGGAGCCTTGATGGGCGTACGCGTCATGGTGGTCGACGAGCACCGTCTGCTGGCCGAGGCCCTCGCCTCGGCCCTGAAACTGCGCGGGCACCGGGTGCTCGCGGCGGCCGCGCCGGCGGCCGGAGCCGCCGAACTGGTCATCAGCCGCGCCCCGGAGGTGTGTCTGTTCGGCACCGCCACCCCCGCGGAACCCGGGGTCTTCGAGCCCGTCGTGCGCATCAAGCGCGAACGCCCGCAGATCGCCGTGGTGGTCCTCGGCCCGGTGCCGAGCCCGCGCGGGATCGCGGCCGCCTTCGCCGCCGGCGCCTCGGGCTACGTACGCCAGGACGAGCGCATCGAAGGCGTCGAACGGGCCCTGGCCAAGGCCCGGGCCGGGGAGGTGGCCATCTCCCCCCAGCTCCTCCAGGGGGCCTTCGCCGAGCTCCTCAACCCCGCCGCGCAGCCCGACGACGAGGGCACCCGGCTGCTGCGGCTGCTGACGCCGCGCGAGGTGGAGGTGCTGGTACGGGTCACCGAGGGTGAGGACACCCGGCTGATCGCCGCCGGCATGGACATCGCGCCGAGCACGGCGCGCACGCACGTCCAGCGGGTCCTGATGAAGCTGGGCGTGGGCTCCCGGCTGGAGGCGGCCGCGCTGGCCGCCCGCACCGGCCTGCTCGACCGCGCCGGCCTGCTCGACCGAACCGGCCTGCTCGACCGCACCGGGCTGCCCGACCGCGCCGCGCCGCCCGTGCCGCGGCAGTCGCAGGAGCCCGGCGGCCGGCCGCAGCCGGCCGCCGGCTAACCCGCCCCGGGCGGCGGTACCCCCGCGATTTTGGCCGGAGGCGCGGAATCCGGTAAGCCAGACACCAGCACGCGCAGTCGCGTGCGTCCGCGAGAGGTAGGAGTACGAGTGAGCAAGTACCTGGTCACCGGTGGTGCGGGATACGTCGGCAGCGTCGTCGCCGCCCATCTCCTGGAGGCCGGACACGAGGTCACCGTCCTCGACGACCTCTCCACCGGCTTCGGCGAGGGCGTCCCCGCCGGCGCCACGCTCGTCAACGGCCGGATCCAGGACGCCGGACGGTACCTGGACTCCTCCTACGACGCCGTCCTGCACTTCGCGGCCTCCTCGCAGGTCGGCGAGTCCGTGGTCAACCCCGGCAAGTACTGGGACAACAACGTCGGCGGCACCCTCGCCCTGCTCACCGCGATGCGCGAGGCCGGCGTACGCACCCTCGTCTTCTCCTCCACCGCCGCCACCTACGGGGAGCCCGCCGAGGGCGCGCTGACGGAGACCTCGGTGACCGCGCCCACCAACCCGTACGGCGCCTCCAAGCTGGCCGTCGACCACATGATCGCGGGGGAGTGCGCGGCGCACGGCCTCGCCGCCGTCTCGCTGCGCTACTTCAACGTGGCCGGCGCCTACAAGGAGTTCGGCGAGCGCCACGACCCCGAGACCCACCTGATCCCCCTCGTCCTCCAGGTCGCCCTGGGGGAGCGCGAGTCCATCTCGGTGTTCGGGGAGGACTACCCGACCCCCGACGGCACCTGCGTGCGCGACTACATCCACGTCGCCGACCTCGCCGAGGCCCACCTCGCCGCGCTGCGCGAAGCGGCTCCGGGTGAGCACCTGGTCTGCAACCTCGGCAACGGCAGCGGCTTCTCGGTGCGCGAGGTCATCGAGACGGTCCGCAAGGTCACCGGCCGGGACATCCCCGAGGTCATCGCCCCGCGCCGGGCCGGCGACCCGGCGGTCCTGGTCGCCTCCGCGCGCACGGCGCACGAGCGCCTCGGCTGGACCCCCACCCGCTCGGACCTCACCGAGATCGTGACGGACGCCTGGAACTTCGCCCGCGGCCGCCGTTCCTGACCCTCCGGCACCGACGGGCCCGCGCCCCCTGCGCCCCCCGTGCGCCGGACCTCCGGCGCACCGCCGCGCCCCCCCCCCCCCCCCCCGGGGGGGGGGCCCGCCCAGGGGAGAGGGGCGGGGTGGGGAAAAGGGTGGT
>NZ_JBEPFL010000039.1:0-78814 GCF_040301925.1 Streptomyces sp. NPDC000075 | reverse complement strand
CCCGTGGGGCTGGCCCCCGCCGCACCCGAAACAGTGTTCGTAGTGCGCACCGAGGAGCTCTCCGGGTGCCGGCCCCTCGGCCGGTGGCGGCGGACACACGCTAGGTGCGGGCGGGGGTGGGGTCGGCCTCGTTCAGTTCGGCGATCAGGGCGTTGCGGCCGACCAGCATCTCCGTGAGGATCCGCCGTGCGGCGCGCAGGAGTTCGGCGACGTCGCCGCCGGCGAGGGCGTACGTGACGGTCGACCCCTCGCGGGTGGAGACGACGATGCCCGAGCGGCGCAGCACGCCGAGCTGTTGCGACAGGTTGGACGCCTCGACGTCGATCTCGGCCAGGAGGTCCCGTACCGGCATCGGGCCGTCCTGGAGGAGCTCCAGCACACGGATGCGGACCGGGTGGCCGAGCATCCGGAAGAACTCGGCCTTGGCCTGGTACAGCGGGACCTGCATTCCCACGACGCTCCTGTTCTCCCTCGAACCGGCTCCGGCTCGGGTGGGGATCACCACCCCACCCATCGTCGCGTCCTGCCGGCCCACGCGGAACCGATGTTGACCTGTTTCACATGTTCCGAGTTGAAGACTTCTTCAACTCATGGGCGTGCGTGGGCCCGACGGACGTTGCGGTCAGACCTCCAGATCGCCTTCGATGCGGCTGAGCTGGTACCGGGCCATGGCCAGGTTCGACTTGTTGCGGTCGAGGACCAGGTAGAGGAACAGGCCGCCGCCGGAGCGGCCGCGCCGGATCCGGATCAGGTGGTACTGGCTGCCGAGGGTGATCAGCAGGTCCTCGATCTCGTCCTGGATGCCGAGCATCTCCATCGTGCGCATCTTGGCCCTGATGACGTCGGTGTTCCCGGCCGCGGCCACCATCAGGTCCAGGTCCTTGCTGCCGCCGAGCGTGCCCAGCGCCATCCCGCTGGCGTAGTCGACCAGCGCCACGCCCAGCGCCCCCTCGATCGAGGTCATCGCTTCCTTCAGTGACACTTCCACATTGGCCATGGCTGTCCTCCGTCGCTGTCAGATGCCGGGCGCGGCCCGGATCTTGGGTGCTTCTCGTGCCGGGACGCTACCGACCGCGCGGCGCCGAACGGCAGGATCCAGAGAATTGGCGTGATATCGCTCCCTCACGGGGCGTTCGCCGCCGGCTCCCGCAGCCGGGCCGCCGCCGTGCGCCAGGCCTCGGTGACGGCGGCGTGCGCCTGGAGGGTGCGCTCGGCGGTGTCCCCGGTCAGCTCCAGCGGGCGTCCGACGTGGATGTGCAGCCCGGGCCGCCTCAGCGGGGCGGTGACGACCCCCGCCACCTGCTTGGCGACGCCGCCGGAGGTGAGGCGCCGGGCACCGGCCTGGCCCACGGGGACGACGGGCGCCCCGGTGCGCGCGACGAGCCGGGCGAGCCCGCTGCGGAAGGGCAGGGGCGCGGCTTCGGCGGCGTCGCGGCGGGCGGGGATGCCGCCTTCGGCGTACATGAGGACCGAGCGGCCCGCCGCCAGGGCCGACGCGGCGTGGTCGAGGGCCTCGGCGGCCCGCCGGTCCCCCCGGTGGACGGGGATGTGGCCCTCGCGGACGAGCAGGCGCCCCAGGACGGGGGCGCGCCAGAGGCCGGCGGCGGCCATCACGACGGGCTCGACACCGCAGCGGCGCAGGGCGGCGAGGACCACGGCGGGGTCGGCGAGCGAGGTGTGGTTGGCGACGAGGACGCTGCCGGGCGGCACGTGCGCGTCGGGGGCGGTGGTGACACGGACGCGTCCGAAGACGGGGACCAGGAGGTGGGCGAGACGGCTGAGCACGGTGTTCTTCCCCGTTCGTGACGGCTACCGCGTCGACCGGGTCGACGGCGCGGACCGTCCCAGCGTGGCCGGTGCCGTGCCCGCCCCGCCTGAGTCCTCCTACTCAGAACGGCCGGTCGCCCTACTCGGCCGGAAACCGGAGCGACCCCGCCCGGGGCCTCCCCCTCAGGCGGGGTCCTCGTCCTCAGGCGGGGTCCTCGTCCCCGGTCCGCTGCGCCCGGGCCCGCTTGGCGACGACGGCGGCCGCCGCGGCCGCGCTCGCGCCGAAGGCCAGTCCGAGCATCCACCGCTGGTCGAAGGTGTGGCCGGTGGCGTGGTCGAGGGAGTACCGGCCCGCGCCGGCCAGGCCGATCGCGGCCGCGGTGAACCCGAGGAACGCCGGGTACTCGAATCCGCCGGCCTGGGCGAAGAACCCGGCCGGGGCGTGCACGGACACCGCGCCCGCCATGGCGCCCGCCGCCGCGGCGCCGGCGGCCGGGGTGGCCAGGCCCAGGACCAGCAGCGCCCCGCCGCCCGTCTCGCCGAGTCCGGCTGCCAGGGCGCTCTGCCGGCCGGGGGTGAATCCCATGTGCTCCATCGCCGCCGCGGTCTTGTCCAGGCCTCCGCCCCCGAACCAGCCGAACAGCTTCTGCGTGCCGTGCGCCATGAGGACGGCCCCGGTTCCGGCACGGAGGGCCAGCAGTGCGAGGTCACGTCGGTTGATGCGGCTCATCGGAGTCTCCCTGGGGGTGCGCGCGGATACCGGGAACATCCGTATCCCGTCCGGGCGACGACGCCCCACGCCCCGGGATTCGTCCGCCGAACGGGCGAGCCCCGGTGGCGGATCCCGACGGCTGCGGGCGAGGGATGGCCGGAATTACGTGGCCATGTCACCAATCGGTGACGGCGTCGTCCTGGAACGAAGACGCCGGGGGCCCAGGGCCCGCGGCTCCCCCATAGTGATCATGTGGGCACCACGGAGCCGACCGCTCCGGACCCCACCGCTTCGTCACGGACCACCGACCGCCGACCACCGACCACCGACCACCGACCTGCAAGGGGCTCCGCTCATGTCCGGCAACCGCCGCAAGGCCTTCCTCGTCTCCGCCGCTCTCCTCGGCGGCGCCGTGCTGTTGACGGCGTGCCAGGACTCCGGCGCGGCCACGGACACCGGCGCGCGGGGCGGAGCCTCCACCGCCCCGTCCCCCTCCGCGCCGGCGGGCGGCAAGCAGGCCGACGGGAAGGGGTCCGCCGCGCCGGGCAAGCCGTCCGCGGGCACGGCGGGCTCCGGCGCCGACACCGGCAGCGGCGGACGCAAGCCGGTCGGGCAGAGCTGCGGCGCCGGCGACATCGCCTGGAGCGCCAGGTCCGAGAGCCAGGCGGGCGGATACATCCTGATCACCGCGAAGGCCAAGCCCGGTATCACCTGCTATCTCCCGCCCGCGCTGCCGACCGTGGCCTTCGGCTCCGACGGCACCCAGGCCGGCCCGGCGGAGCAGGCCGCGGGCAAGCAGATCCAGCTGAGCGGGAACACCGCCGCCTACGCCGGGGTGAACCCGAAGACCACGAAGGGGAACGGCGGCAAGGAGCTGGACAGCATCATCGTCGCCGTCGGCGACTCCGACCCGGACCCGGTGTCCCTCCAGGTCGGCACCATCACGGTCGACCACCCGGTGGTCACCCACTGGCGCACCCGCCCGGAGGACGCCGTCCCGGCGAGGTGAGCGGCCCCTCACGGGGTCCGCAGCGCCGAGCGGCGCCGGTCCCAGGCCGTGCGGATGTGCGCGGCGAGCCGGTCCTCCAGCAGGAGGGTCGCCGCGCAGCCGAAGGCGACGTCCGGCTCCAGTTCCGGCTCGTCGGCGAGCAGACCGCCGATGACCTCGTGGCGCACGACCTGCTCGTGGACCGCGTCGGCCTCCACGTGCTCGGCGTAGAAGTGCTCGGCCGCGGGGCCCGCACCGCACCGGCGCATGGCCCTGGCCAGGCGCCGGGATCCGGGGGACGAGGTCACCTCCACGCAGGCGAAGTGCCCGACCAGGGCCCCGCGCAGGGAGCGGTGGAGGCCCAGGAGCGACATCAGGTTGACGGTGGCGAGCAGCGGGGCCGGGGCCCGGTCCAGGTAGTACCCGTACGAGGTGTCCAGGCCGAGGTCGGCCATGAGGGCGGCGAAGAGGCGGGCGTGGATCCGGTCGGGGTGGCCGGCGCCGAACTCGTCGTACTCGATGGCGACCATCGCGGCCTTGGCCCGGCCGTGCAGCCGCGGGATCACCCAGGCGTGCGGGTCGGCCTCCTTGAGGTGGTAGAGGGAGCGCAGGGCCGCGTACTCGCGCAGCTGCCACAGCTCGCCCTCGGTCTCCAGGCGGTGGCTGAGGCTCCCGCCCAGGTCCACCGGTTCGACGAGGAGCGGCGCGAAGGCGTCCGCCACCGTCCGCGGGGCGCCCGCCGTGGCGGTGCGCAGGGCGCCGAGGAAACGCTCCTCCAGGACGGCGCGCAGCCGCAGCAGGGCGGGATCCCATTCGAGGGCGTCGCCGACCCCCTCGAAACCCCGGTAGTGGAGTTCGTAGAGCAGGTAGAGGGCCAGCTGTACGTCCTCGCCCCACGGGTCGGCCCCGGGCGCCGCCGCGGCCGGCCCGGCCGGGTCCGGTCCACCGCGCAGGGCGTCCACCACGGCGCGGGACAACGGTCCGCGCCCCTCGACGAGTACGGGGCCGGGCGCGGCCCCCGCCGGCGTCCAGCCGTTCCGGGCGCGGGCGCTCACGGCGCGCCCCCGTCCGCGTGTCCCTCCCGGCCACCGGGGCCGGGCGTCCCGGTGGTGCGCTCGCGGGCGCGGTGGCTGGTGTCGCACCAGGGGTACGTGCGGCTGCGGCGGCAGGTGCACACGGCGACCGTGAACCGGTCCGACCGGGCGGTCGTCCCGTCGTCCAGGGTGACCTCGACCGGCCCCTCGACCAGGACCGGGCCGCCGCGCTCCACGGACACCCGCCGCGGCCGGGGGCCGCCGGGCTCAGGCGTAACGGGCACGGACCACCACCAGCTCCTCCTGCTCGTCCCCGTCCCCCGCCAGCCCCGCCTCCCGCAGCCACGCCCGGCGGGAACGCAGCACCGGCCCCCAGGGGACGCGGATGCGTTCGGTGACGTGGGCGGACAGCCCCTGCCGGGCCAGGAGGGCCACGGTCTCGTGCGCCCCGCACAGCCCGGAGTGGACCATCAGGAGGACGCCTCCGGGGCGCAGCAGGGCCGGGGCGGCCGTACAGATGCGGTCGATGACGGCGCGCCCGGCGGGGCCGGCCTCCCAGGCGCGCCGGGCCCCGCCGGTGGGCAGCACGGCGTCGGGGCCGGGGACGTAGGGCGGGTTGGCCAGCACCAGGTCGAATCGGCTCCCCCGGGTCCGGGCCGCGAAGTCGCCGTGCAGGACGCGCAGCCGCAGGCGCCGGCGCCATCCGTTGAGCCGGGCGGCGAGGACCGCGGGCCACGCCACGTCCACGGCGGTGACCTGGGCACCCCTGGCCGCCGCCCGCAGGGCGAGCACACCGGTGCCCGTCCCGATCTCGACGACCCGCGCGCCGGGCCACAGGGGCTCCCGGGCGAGGGCACCGGCGAGCAGCCGGGTGTCCGCCTGGGGACGGTAGACGCCCGGCAGCGCGATCAGGCGCGGCTCGGGGTCGGGAAGTGGAGTGATCATGGCCCGCGCCTACCCGCGATCGGGCCCTTTGCACATCGGCGGCGCTGCCTGACGGTGACGCTGCCCGTCGGTGGCGGGCTTTCCGCCCGTCCGGGCCTCAGGTCCGGTCACGGGTCTCGTCGACCACCGGGAGGGCGGCGGTGCGGCGGCGGCGCAGGACGCTGCTGTAGACACCGAGTCCGAGCAGCCCCGCGACCATCATGATCACGCCCACCACGTCCAGGTTGACGCCGTCCATGTGCCAGTCGCTCGCGAAGGTGAGGATGGCCCCCACCACGATCAGGGTGATGCAACCGCCTATACCGCGCATGGGTGTTGCCTCCTCGTCGGACGTCGTGATCCGTGACCGCGCGGTTACCCGGGCCCCCGGGGGTGAAACGGCGGACGGGAAAACCCCGGGGCTCCGGGGGCTCCGGGTGCGCGCCCGGCCGTCCTGCGGCGCATGGCGCGCGCTGCAGGGGGCAGGGGCGGCCTGTGGAGACCTCATGCGCGGGTCCCGGCGGGAAGGAGCGGTCATGGCGGCAGCGCCCGGCGGCGGAACCGGGGCGCCGCGCGCGAACCTGGCGGGGAGCACGCACGCGGCGGCGGGGAGCACGCACGCGGCGACGGCCGCGGCCGCGCGGTGCGGGCTGGCCACGCGCGGGGTGCTGTACGTGGTGGTGGGCGTGCTGGCCCTGCGGATCGCGTTCGGCCGGGCCGACAAGGCGGCCGACCGCACGGGTGCGCTCGCCGAGCTCGCCGGTCACCCGTTCGGACGGGTGCTGGTGTGGGCCGTCGGTATCGGTCTGGCGGCGATGGCGCTGTGGCGGCTCTCGGAGGCCGTCTTCGGCGCGGCCGGACCCGACGGGCGCAAGCTCGGGAAACGGTTCGCTTCCGGCGCCCGTGCCGCTTTCTACACGGTGACGGCCTTCTCCGCCCTCTCCTTCGCCGCGGGCCGGGGCGGCGGGTCCTCGGGGGACGCGCAGTCGCGGGACGTGACGGCCCGGGTGCTGGCGGTCCCGGCCGGCCAGTGGCTCGTGGGGGCGGCGGGGATCGCCGTCGCGGTCGGCGGGGTGGTCGTCGCGGTGGGCGCGGCCCGGCTCACCTTCCGCGAGGAGATGGACACCGCCCGCCTCTCCCGGGGTGCCCGCCTCGTGGTGGACGCGCTCGGCGTCGTGGGCGGGGTGGCGCGGGGAGCCGTGTTCACCGCCGCCGGCACGTTCCTGGTCTACGCGGCCGTGTCCTACGACCCCGGCAAGGCCAAGGGCCTGGACGACACCCTCCGCTCGTTCGCCCGGACCCCGGCCGGGCCGTGGCTGCTGGTCGCGGTCGCGTCGGGGCTGCTGCTCTTCGGCCTCTTCTCCTGGGCGACGGCCGTCTGGCGCCGCGTATAGGGGCGGCCGGAAAACCGGCACCGGCTTTCCCCCGCACCCGGGAGCGGGATTCCCCTTTCCCTCCTTTCCTCTGCCACATCGCCCGGTCATGCGTGTTATCGCGTCTTCGAAGCCCACGGTGCGCGACCATTACGGACGCCGATACGGATCGAACGTGGCGGACCGGCGGCAGCGTGCAGACGGAAAGACCGAGACAGGAAGAAGGTCGTACGTGTCCGGTAGCGAAAGCGAGAACCCGGTAATCCCTTCCCCGGCCCCGACGGCGACTCCGCCCAGGACGAACCGGGACTGGTGGCCGAATCAGCTGGACCTCCAGGTACTCCATCAGAATTCCCCCCTGGCCGATCCGATGGGCGAGGACTTCTCCTACGCGAAGGAGTTCAAGACCCTCGACGTCGACGCGCTGAAGCGGGACGTGTTCGAGGTGATGACCACGTCACAGGAGTGGTGGCCGGCCGACTACGGCCACTACGGGCCGCTCTTCATCCGGATGAGCTGGCATTCCGCGGGTACCTACCGGATCGCCGACGGCCGTGGCGGTGGCGGGGCGGGAGCGCAGCGATTCGCCCCCCTGAACAGCTGGCCGGACAATGCGAGCCTCGACAAGGCGCGCCGGCTCCTGTGGCCGGTGAAGAAGAAGTACGGCCGGAAGATCTCCTGGGCCGATCTGCTCGTCTTCGCCGGTAACTGCGCCCTGGAATCCATGGGGTTCAAGACGTTCGGATTCGGTTTCGGCCGAGAGGACATCTGGGAGCCGGACGAGGTTTTCTGGGGGCCGGAGGACACCTGGCTCGGGGACGAGCGCTACATCGGCGACAGACAACTCACCGGTCCTTTCGGAGCGGTCCAGATGGGCCTCATCTACGTGAATCCGGAAGGCCCCAACGGCAACCCCGACCCGCTGGCCGCCGCCCGCGACATCCGGGAGACGTTCGGGCGCATGGCGATGGACGACACGGAGACCGTCGCGCTCATCGCCGGGGGCCACACGTTCGGCAAGTGCCACGGCGCGGTGGACCCCGAGTACATCGGTCCGGAACCCGAGGCCGCGCCCCTGGAGCAGCAGGGCCTCGGCTGGCGGAACACCGTCGGCACGGGGGCCGGCGTGCACACGCTCACCAGCGGGCTCGAAGGCGCGTGGACCACCGATCCCACGCGCTGGGACAACGGCTACCTGGACAACCTGTTCAGGTACGACTGGGAGCTGACGACGAGCCCGGCCGGGGCGCGGCAGTGGACGCCGAAGGATCCCGCCGCCCAGGGCACCGTGCCCGACGCGCACGACCCGTCGAAGCGCCATGCCCCGATGATGCTGACGACGGACCTGGCGCTCCGGCTGGACCCGGTCTACGAGCCGATCGCCCGCCGGTTCCGGGAGAACCCGCAGGAGCTGGCCGACGCCTTCGCCAAGGCCTGGTACAAACTCCTGCACCGCGACATGGGACCCGTCACCCGCTACCTCGGCCCCTGGGTCCCCGAGCCGCAGCTGTGGCAGGACCCGGTCCCCCCGGTGGACCACGACCTGGTCTCCGACGCCGATGTCGCCGCCCTCAAGGAGACGGTCCTCGCCTCGGGCCTGTCCGTGCCCGAGCTGGTGTCCACGGCCTGGGCGTCGGCGTCGAGCTTCCGCGGCACCGACAAGCGCGGCGGGGCCAACGGGGCGCGGATCCGGCTCGCGCCGCAGCGCGGGTGGGAGGTCAACGACACCCCCGAGGTGGGGAGGGTGCTGGAGACCCTGGAGGGCATCCGGGAGGAGTTCAACCGCTCGCGGTCGGACGGTACGAGGATCTCCCTCGCCGACCTGATCGTCCTCGGCGGGTGCGCGGCCGTCGAGCGGGCGGCGCGGGACGCCGGCCATGACGTGAAGGTCCCGTTCACCCCCGGGCGCACGGACGCCTCGCAGGAGAGCACCGACGTCGAGTCGTTCGCGGTGCTTGAGCCGAACGCGGACGGGTTCCGCAACTACCTGCGGGCCGGTCAGAAGCCGGCGCCCGAGACGCTGCTGCTGGACCGGGCCAACCTGCTGACGCTGACGGCGCCGGAGATGACCGTCCTGGTCGGCGGCATGCGCGCCCTGGACGCCAACTTCAAGCAGTCCCGGCACGGTGTCCTCACGGACCGGCCCGGGACCCTGACCCCGGACTTCTTCGTCAACCTGCTCGACATGGGGACGGAGTGGAAGGCCTCCGCCTCGGTCGAGGGCGAGTTCGAGGGCCGGGACCGGGCGACGGGCGAGGTCCGGTGGACCGCCACCGCCGTCGACCTGGTCTTCGGCTCCCACTCCCAGCTCCGGGCCTTGGCGGAGGTCTACGGCTGCGACGACGCACGGGCCAAGTTCGTACGGGACTTCGTGGCGGCGTGGACCAAGGTCATGAACCTGGACCGGTTCGACCTGGCCTGATCCACCGGGACAGCGGCTAGGGCTTCGGGGCCGTCTTCCACTCCTGGACCAGGAGTCCGAGCAGCACCTCGTCCAGGAACTCGCCCATGACCCAGGCGGAGGAGCGCAGCACCCCCTCGCGGACGAATCCGTTGCGCTCGGCGGCGCGCAGCATCGCGGTGTTGTCCGCCAGCGTCTCGATCTGGAGCCGCTGGAAGCCGAGCACGGTGAACCCGTAGTGGCACAGCACCGCCACCACGTCGGTTCCGTAGCCCTTGCCGCGCGCCGCGGGCAGCAGGCCCAGCCCGATGTGCGCGGACCGGTTGTGCGTGTCGATGCCCCACAGCGTCGCGGACCCGATGAGCGTGCCGCCCTCCAGCTCCACCGCGGAGAACGACACGCTCCGCTGGTCCTTGCCGTCCTCCACGACGAGCCTCGGGTCCTTGGACCCGGGGGTGATCGGCCGCCACGGCCCGGCCTCGGACCGCGAGGCGTTGACCACGTCGTCGAAGAGCTCGGTCCGCAGAATCGGGATGTCGTCGTCGTAACGGGCCCTGAGCCCGACCTTGTCGCCTCTCAGCATGGGGATGTCCTACCGGGCGGGGCCGGCCGGGGGCAATCGATTATCGGGGCGGCCGGAGGGCGGAGGGCGCGGCCCGGAGGAGGGAGCAGCTACTTGACCGGAGATCTGGTTAGGCACCATATTGGATACGTGATCCAGAACTCCGAGACCGCACCGGTCGCCCCCACCCTTGAGCAGGCGCGACGCCAGATCGACCGCTACGGACTCACCGCCGACCCGCAAGCGGTGCTCGTCGCGGCGCGGTTGATGGCCGCCGGCGCACGGGTGGGACAGGCGGGGGAGGTGCACTTCGGGCGGTTCGGGCTGTCCACCGGGCGGTACCGGCTGCTGGCCGACCTGGAGGACCACGGGGGCGAGAAGTCACCCTCGCAGCTCGCGGCGAGCCTCGGCGTCTCCCGGGCGACCGTGACCGGGCTGGTCGACGGCCTGGCACGGGAGGGACTGGTGGCGCGGCGGCCGTCCGCCGAGGATGGGCGGGGCAACGTGGTGATCCTCACCGCTCGCGGCGCCGACAAGCTGCGCGACCTCGCGCCCGAGCACTTCGCGCGGATGCAGGCACTGGTCGGCGGGCTCACCACCGAGGAACGCACCACCTTCCTCGACCTGCTGGGCCGGGTGGTCGCGGGCATCGACGCACTGACCGAGGACTGAACCCGGATGCGGACGGGCGGGCCGGCACTTCCAGGCCCGCCCTTTTTTCCGGGCATGTGCTTCGGCCCCTAAGCACCTATCGGCGGCGAGGTGGCACGTCGAGCCGGTGTCGTGCCCTTCGGGTCGCTCTCATGAGCTGGCGGCCTACGCCATGCCCGCCATCCCGGGGCAGCCGGAGCTGGTGGCCCCCGCGTTCACCTCCCTCGGCGGCACCTCCACCCTGGTCGCCGCCCTCCTCGGCGCCGCGCTACGGCGCCGTCCCGTCCGCGCCCCGCCCCCGGACCCCCCGTCCCTGCGGGCCGCCTTCCGTGGCGCGCGACCCCCTCACCGGCCCACGCGCCTACAGACACCAGGAACTCACCTCACTTCCGGGCGAGTTGCTCGGCTGGCCTGGCCGGGATTGCCGCCGTGGCCGGCCGCCCACGTGGTGGAGGTCCGGCGGCTCGCGGTGGTCCGCGAGGAGACCCCGGACGAGGCCGCCTTCCGGCGCCCCCTG
The DNA here is from genome assembly GCF_040301925.1 of Streptomyces sp. NPDC000075. Classification (NCBI taxonomy): domain Bacteria; kingdom Bacillati; phylum Actinomycetota; class Actinomycetes; order Kitasatosporales; family Streptomycetaceae; genus Streptomyces; species Streptomyces sp. NPDC000075. Next base: position 67,885 of record NZ_JBEPFL010000039.1, on the reverse strand, counting down.
CCGCCGGACGGCTCCCGCGGAGCGGGCCCGTGTTGACCTTCAGGTTGGTCGAAGGCCAATGATGGCGCGGTGCCGAATTCCGAACTGATGCCCATCGGGGTCTTCGCCCGACGCTGCGGCCTGACCTCCAGCGCCCTGCGCTTCTACGCGGACTCCGGGCTGCTCCCGCCCGCCGAGGTCGACCCGGTGTCGGGCTACCGCTACTACGGAGCCGACCAGGTGGAGCGGGCGGCCACGCTGCGCCGGCTCCGTGAGATCGCCATGCCGCTCGCCGCCGTCGAGGCGGTCCTCGCCGCCGGGGCCGAGGAGGCGGCACGGCTGATCGACGAGCACGTCGCGCGGGTCGTCGGGGACGCGGCGGCGGTCCTGCGCGAGGCCGCCGTCATCAAATCCGCGCTGACGGGCGCTCCCGGTCTGCCGATCGCGACGCTGAAGGGTCCCGTACTGGCCGACGCGGTCGAGCAGGTCCTGACCGCGACGGCGCACGAGCCGGGGATGCCGGTGCTCGCGGGCGTCCACGTCGAGGCGGGCCGGGAGGCGCTCACCCTCACCGCGACCGACCGCTACCGGCTCGCCACCCGCACCCTGGTGCCGGACCGGCCGCCGGCGCGGACCTGGGCCGGCACGGTCGACGGCGACGACCTGCGGGCGGCGGCGTCCGCGATCCGGCGCGGCGCGCTGGTCCGCGTCGAAGCCCTGCCCCACGGTATCCGGCTCACCGCCGCCGGGCGACAGGAGCGCCACTGCCGCCTGCTGACCGAGGAGTTCCCCGACCACCGGCTGGCGCTCGCCTCGCTGGGCGGGGTCACCACCCGTGCGACGGTCGCGAAGGGGCCGCTGCTGCGCGCCCTGGAGGAGCAGCCCGGCGAACGCGTCGCCCTGTACGTCGCCGACCGGGCGGTACGCGTACGACCGCTGGACGGCGGGCACCCCGGCATCGCGGTACCGGCCGCCACCACGGGCGAGCCCCTGCGGATCGGGTTCGAGCTGACCACGCTCCACCCCGCCGTGAGCACCGCGATCGGCCCCGACCTGATGCTCGACCTCTGGGGCCGCGACCAGCCGGTGACGATCCGTTCCGCCGACCGCGGGGACCTCACCACCCTGGCCATGCCCGTCGCATCCGATTGAGTCCGATTGAGGAGGATCCGTCATGACCACCCCACCCCCGTACTCCGACCCGGTGATGGAAGCCATCGGCCGGGCCGTCGCGGAAGGCCACGGCGGTGACCCCGCCGCCGCCCGCCGGGCGCTGCTGGACCTGTGGGAGCGCACCGGTGTCACCGGCGACCCGCTGCACCGCTGCTCCCTCGCCCACTACCTGGCGGACCTCCACGAGGACCCCGCCGAGGCCCTGGCCTGGGACGTCCGGGCGCTGGACGCGGCCGACGCCGTCACCGGGGCACGTGTCCGGGAGCACCACGCCGGCCTGCGCGTCGCCGGGTTCTACCCGTCCCTCCACCTCAACCTCGCCGACGACTACCGCCGCCTCGGCTCCTTCGGGGCCGCCGCCCGGCACATCGACGCGGCCAGGGCGCACTCCCCCGCCCTCGGGCAGGACCCCTACGGCGACCTGATCCGCCGTGCGGTCGAGGAGGTCGCCGGCGCTATCGCCCGCCGGGACCGCACACCCCGGGCCTCGGCGCCCGGCCCGGCCGCGTGAGGTGACTCCCGCCGGCGGCGCCGTGCCGAAGGGCCCTCAGACCGGCCGCCGGGCCCGGGCCCCGGGCAGCGCGGCGGCCGCGAACAGCAGGGCGGCGCACAGGAAGGCGCCCGCCGTGACGAAGGCCACCGGCGTGGCCGTGGCGGTGACGATGCCCTCCGCGTCGGCGGTGTCGTCGTTCGCGGCCAGGACCAGCGCACCCGCCACCGCCAGCCCGACCGCCCCGCCGAGCTGGCGGAGCGTCTGGCGCAGCACGGAGGCGTCGGCCCGCTTGTCCTCCGGTACCGCGCGCATCAGTTCGGCGCTCAGCGCCGGTACGGGCATCCCCATCCCGATACCGGCGAGGAGCATCCCGGGAACCTGCCCGGAGTACTCCCGCGCCGGCAGGGCCGCCGTCCAGAGCGCCGCGCCGAGCACGGCGGCCGCCAGCCCGAGCAGTACGGGGACCCGGACCGACCGGTGGCGGTCCAGCAGGTACCCGGAGAGGAACGTGCCCGTCGTCAGGGCGCCGACCATGGGCAGCAGGCAGAAGCCGGTGGCCAGGGGCGGCAGGTGCATGGCCTGGCGCAGGAACAGCGTCCCGTGCACCAGCACGATCAGCTGCGGGCCCTGCACCAGGAAGGTGAGCGCGGTCGCCACGGTGTACGGGCGGATCCGCAGCAGCCGCAGGTCCACCAGCGGCTCCCGGGAGCGCAGGACGAGCCGCACCGCCAGGATCAGCGCCAGCACGGCGGCCGTCAGGGCGGCGGGGGTCCTGGGGTCGCCGAAGCCCCAGACGCCGCACTGGTAGAGCGCGAGGACGAGCGCGGCCACGGACGGGATGACCACGAGGGGCTGGAGCACGCCGACCGGCCGGCCACGGGGCTCGTCGTCAATCCGGGCGCCGGCGGCCAGCCACAGGGCCGCGGCGGCGACGGGCACGCCGGCCGGGAAGACGGAACGCCATCCGAGGTACTGGGTCAGCACCGCCCCGGCCACGGGGCCGAGGGCGAAGAAGACCTGGGCCAGCCCCGCGTACACCGCCAGGGCCCGGCCGCGCTCGTGCTCCGCGTACAGGTTCGTGATCACGGTCGTGGCGACCGGGATCATCAGTCCGGCCCCGGCCCCCTGGACGGCCCTCATCAGCAGGAGGAAGGGCGCGGCCGCCTCCCCCGGCGGGGTCAGCCCGCAGGCACCGGAGGCGACGGCGAAGACCACGATGCCGCACCGGAAGGTGGCGAGGAGGCCGAAGCGGCGGGCCGCCGTCCCGCCGACCGGCGCGCACGCGGACAGGGCGAGGACGTAGACGAGGACCACGCGGTGCATCACCCACGTCGTCAGGCCCAGGCCGCGTGCCATCGGGTCGAGGGCGACCGCGACGACGGTCTGGTCGAGCATGATCATGCCCCCGGCGCAGCCCATCGCCGTGAGCGCGTACCGCCTGCGGCGTTCGTCGGACCGGCCCGGGCCGGCGGCTTCCGGCATGGGCACCCCGGGGTCTGGGACAGCATGGGCCGTACGGGCGCGCCGCCCCGTGCACCGAGCCTGCCCCGGCGGTCCGCGCGGGGCTCATGCTGCCACGTGCGGTGCCGACGGGACGTCATTGAGCCGCGCGGGCCGCGCGGGCCGCGCGGTGGCGGCGAGGGGCCCGGGGCTCAGCCGGTGAGGGTGAGGACCACCTCGTCGATCTCCTCGCCGCGCGCGTTCGCGTAGCCCCGCTCGTGGCCGGTGACCGTGAACCCGCACGCGTCCAGGACCCGGAGGGAGCCGACGTTGTCCGCGGCCGCCTGGGCGTGCAGCGGGCGGTCCGGGACGGCGGCGAGCAGGGCGCGCAGCGCGGCGGTCGCCGCCCCGCGACCCCAGTACTCGCGCCCGATCCAGTACGTGACCTCGCGCTCGCCGGGCGGGCCGAAGACCCCGATGTGCCCGAGGACCTCGCCCCGCGTGCCCACGACGGTGCGGGTGAGGACCGCGGGGTCGTGGCGCAGGCGGGCCCAGTGGGCGTCGAACCGGGCGCGGTCCGAGGGGTCCTCGGCGGTGAACGCCGCCATCCGGATCCCCTCGGGATCGGTCGTCTGCCGGTAGAAGACCGCGAGGTCGCTCTCGCGTACCTCGCGCAGTGTGACGTCCATCGGTACCTCCGGGTGCGGGGTCGGCAGGGGGCGGGCGTCCGGCCGCGTCCTTCGGATCAGGCCGGAACGTCGACCAGCCGGGCCACCGCGTCGACCACCGCCGCGCGGTGCGCGGTGCGGCGGTCCTCGGCGGCGGGGTCACCGGCGGAGGTGGTGTACCAGGCCTGCGCCAGGCCGAGGATCAGGGTGAGCAGGTCGGCCGGGTCGTGCGCGGGGTCGACGTATCCCTCGCGCTGGGCGGCCGCCAGCGAGGCGGTCTTGCGGGCGTACGCCTCCTCCTCCAGCGCGGTGGCCTCGGGCCGTTCCAGCCGCTTCCACATCACCAGGCGCATGAGCCGGGGGTCGGCCGTCAGGTGGTCGAAGATCGCGCCGGCGTAGCGGGGCAGGTTCCCGGCGTCGAAGGGGACGGATTCCGCGCCCTGCTCCACGGCCTGGAGGATCACCTGGTCGAACAGCTGCTCCTTGTTGCCGAAGTAGACGTAGATCATCCGCTTGTTCGCCCCGGCCGTGTCGGCGATGCGGTCGACCCGGGCGCCGGCGATACCGTACGCGGCGAACTCGTCGAAGGCCGCGGCGAGGATGCGGGCCTTCGTTGCGCTGGAATCACGTGCCATGCCCCCGAGGCTAGCAAGTAACTATCCGGTTATTGACAAGCCGGACACCGTGCCCGCAGGATGTAGGTAACCAGTTAGTTATTTCCCTTCCCCCAGGAGAACACCATGGAACTGCGCGCACTCGGCTCCCAGGGTCTGCGGGTCGGCGCCGAAGGCCTCGGCTGCATGGGCATGAGCGCCTTCTACGGCGCCACCGACGAGGCCGAGTCCCTGGCCGCCATCGACCGGGCCCTGGAGCTGGGCGTCACCCTGCTCGACACCGCCGAGGGCTACGGCCCCTTCGTCAACGAGCGGCTGGTCGGCAAGGCCGTCGCCGGCCGCCGCGACGAGGTCGTCATCGCCACCAAGACGGGCATCGAGATCGACGACGACGGCACCGTCCACGGGCACAACGGCCGCCGCGAGTACATCCACCGCGCCGCCGACCGCTCGCTGCGCAACCTGGGCACCGACCACATCGACCTGTACTACCTGCACCGCGTCGACCCGGACGTGCCCGTCGAGGAGAGCATCGGCGCCATGGCCGAGCTGGTCACCGCGGGCAAGGTCCGCCACCTCGGCCTCAGCGAGGCCGCCGCGGCCACCATCCGGCGCGCCCACGCCGTCCACCCCCTGACGGCCGTGCAGACCGAGTACTCGCTCTTCGAACGGGGCCTGGAGGACAACGGCGTACGGGCCGTCCTCGACGAACTCGGCATCGGCCTGGTCGCCTACTCCCCGCTGGGCCGCGGCTTCCTGTCCGGCGCCATCACCAGCCCGGACGACTTCGCCGCCGACGACTTCCGCCGGACCGACCCCCGGTTCCAGGGCGAGAACTTCTCCCGCAACCTCGCCGTCGTCGACGCCGTCCGGCGCCTCGCGGACGCCAAGTCGGTCACCCCGTCCCAGCTGGCCCTCGCCTGGGTGCTGCGCACCGGCGCGGTACCGATCCCGGGCACGAAGCGGCGCCGCTACCTGGAGGAGAACGTCGCCGCCACCGGTGTGACCATCACCGACGAGGAGCTCGCCGCCATCGAGGCGGTGGCCCCGCGCGGCGTGGCCTCCGGCGAGCGCTACGCCCCGGAGTACATGAGCAACCTCAACGGCTGACGGGCCGTCCGGACGCCACCACCGCCCCTCCCGTCCCCTCCCGCCCCTCCCGTCCCCGCGAACGGCCCTGTCAGTGGCGGGTGGCAGCATGGCGGCATGACTCGCGACGCTCTCGACACGCTGTTCTCCTCCCCCGCCGCCCTGCTCGCCGCAGGGCCCGAGGCCGGCCGGGACCTGCCCGCCACGGGCGGCGGAGCGGGCCGCGAGGCCTGGGCGCAGGCCGTAGCGGTCCTGGGCGAAGCCGAGGTGTCCCGGGCGGAGTTCGCCTCGTGGCTGCACTTCGGGGCGACGGTCCTGGGCCACGAGGCCTACGCGCGGCTGGTCGCCGAGGCCGAGCCGGACATGCCGTGGCGGACGGTCTGGGCCTGGTGGCGGCCGGTCGGCGCCTACCGGGCCAAGCCGAACCTGAGCGGGGACGCCGACGTCGCGGTCCACCAGGCGCCGGACGGCCGCCTCCTGTTGCGGGTGTGGTCGCAGTGGACCCCGGAGCACTGGCGCGATCCGGCCACCGGCGAACGCGTACCCGCTCCCGCCGAGGGCGAGTTCACCGAGCGGCCGTACGACGCCCCCGTCGAGGGGTTCGTCCTCTTCGACCCCGACGGTGAGGATCAGGGCCTCCACGCGCCCGACACCTGGGAGGAGCCCATACCCCTGGGCGGAGGCCGCGTCCTGTTCTCCGAACCGCGCGGGATCGTGGTCCTGGAGCACAACGGCGCGGCGGCGGAAGGGCCGTGGGACGCCGAGGCCGTCTCCTGGGGAGAGGCCGCCCCGTGGTTCGCCGGGCCGGCCCCCGCCGAGGCCCCGCTCGACGCCGCCCGCCTGGAGGAGGCGTTCGACGCCGACGGGATGGTGGTGCTGACGCCCGGTCAGCTGCCCGCCGCCCTCGCCCACGCCCCCACGCGGGAGCTGGCCGTGACGGCGGGGCTGCCGACCTGGTTCGCCGCCGGGGTCGCCACCTTCACCCTGGCCTGGGCCGGGGGGAAGGGACAGGGGCTGGAGCCCGACGAGAACGGCCTGCTCCACCTGGGCACCCTGGACCTGGCCTACGGCGACACCGGCCGGGTGCTGGTCCACCCGGAGACGGGCGCGGTGTCGCTGGTCCGCAACGGCGGCGCCCCGTTCCCGCTCGCCCGGGACACCGAGACGTTCGTACGGGTGCTGGAGGCCCAGTACCGCTTCATGGGCGCCTGCTGGAACGGGCACCCCGGTGAGGACGGCGAGGGGGACTTCCTCCGCGAGGTCGCCGCCCTCGAACCGCTCACGGTGGACGAGCGAACCCCCGCGGCGGACGTCTGGGGGCACCTGTTCGCCGCCATCACCGAGCTCAGCCCCTGGGGGTTCTGAGGATCAGTGCGTCAGGACGCGGGCGTCCCGGTCGCTCTTGTAGGGGGCGAAGCCGGCGTTGTCCTTGCAGCCGAGCTGCTGCCAGGTCTTGTCGTTGGTCACCGGGTCCGTCCCCGTCAGGCGGTACTTGCAGGCGCCCTTGATGAACTTCCCCTGCACCCCGCCGGGGAAGTCGATCTCCTTGTTCCACAGGTACGGCGACTGGTAGTCGTTCACGCGGGCCGTGGCGTTCACGTCGATGCCCCCGGGCGCGTAGATCTCGTACACCCAGCCGGTCTTCTCCTCCCCGTACGTCGCGAACCGCTTGGCCACCGACTGGTCGCAGCTGGTGCTGAGATGGGCGCTGAGCTGGCCGCCTCCCTTGACGATGTACTCGGCGAGGGGGATCAGCTGGTCGCCGCGCGGGGTGAAGCCGGTGCGGAAGATCTCCTCGACGTTCTCCCTGGTGTCCCCGCGCCACAGGGTGTTGACGTCGTCGCGCCACTGCCAGCGCTCGCCCGACGCGGTGGACGCGACCGTGGGGGCGATCCGCGGGTTCGTGGTGGTGCGCCACCAGTCCCAGGCCCGGTACTCGACGACCGGGCCGCAGGGCGCGCTGGAGTCGTCGGCCGCCGCCGGCACCGCCGCGAGGGCGGCCGGGGTCAGGGCGGCGGAGAGGAGGAAGGTGGTGGCGAGCACCCGCAGAGCGGCGTTCAGCATGGTGTGAGTACCCATCAGTCGAGGCGTCGGGGTGGAGGACATCCCGTTTATAGAGGGGTCCTCGGACGCCGGGACCGAGGTGCGGCGGCCGGTCCACCCGTGCGGGTGGATCAGTCGTACCGGGAAAAGGATTCACCGGGCACGGACCGCGTCCGGCGCGGGCAGGCCCTCTGGCGGGCCGGCGGGCGGGTCGGGCACCATCACGGTGCTCCACCCGCACGGGCACGGCCCACCCCATACGGTCACCCAGCAGGAGGCTTCCGTCGTGAAGACCCGATCCGTCCTCACCGCTCTCTTCCTCGTCCTCGCCGCGCTGTTCGCACCGGGCTTCGGAGTCCTGACCGGCACGCACCAGGCCCAGGCGGCGACCAAGATCACCCATGCGACGGCGACCTCGATGTTCCGCCAGGCCGGGATCGGATGGTCGTCCTCGGGCAACTGCTCGGACCGCAACAACGCGAGCTGCACCTCCTTCGAGCAGCTCAACCTCGCCACCGCCCAGGGCGCCCAGACCCTCAAGAGCGCCAGCGGCTGCGGCCTCACCATCACGGGCGGCACCGAGACCGGGCACGCGAGCGGCACGTACTCGCACTGGAACGGCTACAAGCTCGACTACGCGAAGGCCACCTGCCTGACGAACTACGTCAAGGGCACGTTCTCCTACATCGGCGTGCGCGGCGACGGCGCCCCCATGTGGCAGTCGGGCTCGGGCAACGTCTACGCGGACGAGGGCAACCACTGGGACGTCCTCTACTACAACTGCGGAGGCTGCTGAGCCCTCGGGGCGAGGCGGGCGGGCGAGGCGGGCCAGGCACGGCCGGCGCGGCCTTAGGGCCCGGCCAGCCAGTCCGTGTACCAGGCGCGGAACCCCGGGCTCAGCGGTACGAAGCCGCCCCAGTCCGGATCGATCTCCCAGACCTCGCCGGCGTACGGGCCGTTCAGGACCAGCCGGACGAAGACGCCGCAGCCCCGTTCGGCCAGCATGAGCGTGCCCGCCGTGAGGACCTCGGGCCGGACCGTGAGCCGGCCGGGCCGGGGCCCGGTGAGGGGGAAGGGCGCGGAGAGCCGGCCCGGCAGCCGGTCCTCCTCCCATTCGCCGTCCACCGCCCACTCCTCGCCGGCCTCCGGCCGGGGGACGGTCAGGGGCATCAGCCCGTGCGCCGGGCCGGCCGGGCCGTCGCCCACCTCCGCGACGAAGGACCGGTAGTCCGCCGGCAAAGCGATCCCGTGGCGCTCCTCGAAGGCCCTGATCCGCGCCTCGGGCAGCGGGGGCGCCAGCACGTACCGGTGCGTGTCCGCCCCGAAGCGCTCCCGCCCCGGGTCCCGTGCGGCCATCTCCCCGATCCGCGCGCGGATCCCGTCCCCGTCCCAGTTCCCCATCCGGTGACCGTAACAGCGGCGCGGCTTGACCTTGACACGGTGGCAAGGGTTTCGCTGTGCGCCGAGGAGGTGGTCCCGGTGATCACGCGTGATGGGGAAACGGGCCCGGTGCGGGCCCTGCGGGGGCTGGAGGACGGCAGCGCCCAGGTGCGGCTGCGGGCGGCGCTGGAGGTGGGGACGGCCGCGGATCCCCGCTGCGTCGACGTGCTGGTCGAGCGGTGCGCGGTCGAACCCGAGTTCTTCGTACGGGACATGCTGACCTGGGCGCTGGCCCGGTACCCGGCCGCGGTGACGGTTCCGAAGCTGGTGGCCGCGCTGGGTTCGGACCGGGCCCAGGCCCGCAGCCAGGCACTGCACACGCTGTCCAAGATCGGGGATCCGGGCGCCTGGCCGGCGATCACCCGGGAGCTGCTGACCGACGCCGACGACGCGGTGGCGCGCAGCGCCTGGCGGGCGGCGGTCGTGCTGGTGCCCGAGGAGGGGCGGAAGGGGCTGGCCGAGGTGCTGGCCACGCAGCTCGGACGCGGCGGCCTGGAGACGCGGCTGAGCCTCAGCCGGGCGTTCGTCGCGCTGGGCGAGGCGGCGGCGCCGGTGCTGCGCGCCGCGGCGACAGGGGCGCCGGAGACAGGGGCGGCGGCGACAGGGGCGGCGGCGACAGCGGCGGCGGCGACAGGGGCGGCCGCCGGGGCCCGTGAGCACGCCCTCGCCACCGAACGGCTGGTGCGCGACCCGGACACGGGGTTCGAGTACGCCCTGTGGGAGGCGAAGCGGATCATGGTCGGAGGGTGAGGACGGGGTCGGCCGCAGGGAGTGGACGGGCAGTGTTGATCGGTGACGTGGCACGGCGGTCGGGGGTCAGTGCCCGGATGCTCCGGCACTACGAGTCGCTCGGCCTGCTGCGGCCGGCCGGCCGGACCGGGGCGGGCTACCGGGAGTACTCCGAGGAGGACATCCGGCGGATCTTCCACATCGAGAGCCTGCGCTCGCTCGGGCTCGGGCTGCGGGACGTCGCGCGGGCGCTGGACGATCCCGCGTTCACGCCCGCCGGGCTGATCGACGACCTGGTGCGCGAGGTGCGCGAGCGGATCGCCGCCGAGACCCGGCTCCTCACCCGGCTGGAACGGATCGGGGCCGCCGAGCCGGGCGGCTGGGAGGAGGTCCTGCGCGTCGTCGCGCTCCTTCAGGCGCTCAGGTCGCCGAGCGCCGGGGAGCGCCAGCGGGCCGCGCTGTCGACGGCGGAAGGGGGCGCGGTTCCCGTGGAGGCCCTGGCCGAGGCCGCGTTGGGCGAGAGCGACCCGAGCGTCGCCGGAGCCCTGCGCTGGGCGCTGGCCCGGGCCGGCGACGCCGGGATCGGCCCGCTCGCGCGGGGTCTGCGCTCGCCGTCGGCCGAGGTGAGGAGGAGCGCGGTGCGGGCCCTCGCGGAGATCCCGCTGCCCGGGGCGACCGTGCTGCTGGAGGAGGTGCTCGGGGACGGCGACGCCGGGGTGCGCGCGGCCGCCGCGCTGGCACTGGGGGCGCGGGGGGTGGCGCGGGCGGTGCCGGCGCTGACCGACATGGTGGTCGAGGGGAGGAACGACGTCGACGCGGCCGACGCGTTGAGCGCGCTGGCCGGGGATCCGCCGCTGGCCGAGCGGATCGCCGCCGGGTTCCGCGACCGGCTCGCCTCCGGCACGGCCGGACCGCCCGCCCGGCTGCGGCTGGTGCAGGCGCTCGCCGACCTCCCCGGTGCCACGGCGTCGCGCGCCCTCGCGGACCTGTCGCGGGACGAGGACCGCACCGTCGCCCGCACCGCGGCCTACCTGCTGGAACTGCGCGGGGCGCCCGCCTCCCGGAGCCCGCGTGCGGGCGGTTCGCGGGGGTCCTAGCCTGAAGGGGCGGGGTTCGGCTTCGCGCGGAGGTAAGGAGCAGCCCATGACCCCGGTCCCCCGCAGGAACGGCTTCGTCCGCACCACGGCCGTCGCCGCGCTCGCCGCGGCGGCGCTGCTCGGCGCCGCACACGCCTCCCCGGCAGTGGCCCGGGACGCGTTCCCGGTGGTGGCGCTACGGGTGGGGCCCTCGTACGGACAGACGGCCCTCGACACCCTGGCCGAGGTGGTACGCGGCGACTTCGCCGCCGTCTCGGCCCGCTTCGCCCCGGCACTGCGGTCCCAGGCGTCCCCGGAGGTACTGGCCAGGTCCTGGGCGGCGTACCAGGGCGAGTTCGGCCGCTACGTCTCCCACGGGGACCCCCGCCAGGTCGACGCGGGGGTGGGCACGGTGGTGAACGTACCGCTCAAGATGGCGGCGAAGCCCGGGGAGTTCCGCGTCACGTTCGACGACGGGGGCCGGCTGATCGGCCTCTACTTCCTGCGCACGGGGGTGCCGGTGGCGTAGGGCCACCGTGGCGCGCCGCCCCGGTGCGGAGGAATCCGTGTGCGCCGGGCGGCTCCCGGCGGGCGCGTCGCGGGGCGCGGGTGGGCGGGCGGGTGCTAGGCAGGCGGTACCGGCAGGGCCTCGACGGCCGCCGGCCCCGACCGCCCCACACCGGGAGACACCCGTGCCCACCCGCGTACGCCGCTTCCGCGCCGGACTGTCCGCCGCCGCGCTCACCGCCGCCGCGCTCGGCGCGATCCCGCCGCCCGCGCAGGCGGCCGACGGCGGGCACCCGGGCCGCGAGGAGCGTCTGCGGCGGCAGCTGGAACGGCTCGTCGCGCAGGCCGACGGCCCGCCCGGGGCCATCGCCGTCCTCACCCGGGACGGCCGGACGCGGGTGTACACCGCCGGGGTCGGGGACATCGCCACCGGCCAGCGCCCGGACCCCGACGACCACATGCGCGTGGCCAGCATCGCGAAGGCGTACAGCGGGGCGGTGGCCCTCCGGCTCGTCGACGAGGGATTCCTCTCCCTCGACGACACCATCGGCGAACGGCTGCCCGGCCAGCCCGCCGGCTGGCACGCGGTGACACTGCGCCAGCTCCTCGGGCACACCAGCGGTCTGCCCGACTTCTCGGCCGACCCCGGGTTCCTGAGGATCCTTCAGGCCGACCCCCGCCACCGGTTCGACCCGCGCACCCTCCTCGGCTTCGTCGCCGACGAGCCGCTGCTGTTCCGCCCGGGCACCCTGTACGCGTACTCCAACTCCGACAACATCGCCGTCGCCCTCATGGCCGAGGCGGCCACCGGCCGCCGCTACGAGGACCTCCTCGAGGACCTCGTGTCCCGCCCGCTGGGACTGCGGCGGACCAGCCTGCCCCTGGGATACCGGCTCCCCCGCCCGTACCTGCACGGCTACGACGTCACCCCGCCCGCCGGACCCGAGGACGTCAGCGAGGCCCTCGGTGCTTCGGGGGTCTGGGCCTCCGGGGGGATCGTCTCCACCCCGAGGGAGCTGGGCGCGTTCATCCGCGCGTACGGCGGGCCCGCCCTGCTCTCGGAGAAGACCCGCAAGGAGCAGCTCACCTTCCGCCCGGGCGACTCCTCGGAGCCCGCCGGTCCCGGCACCAACGCCGCCGGCCTCGCGATCTACCGGTACACCACCCGCTGCGGGGTCCTCTACGGGCACACCGGCAACTTCCCGGGCTACACCCAGCTCGCCGCGACCACCCCGGACGGCACCCGCTCCCTCACGTTCTCCATCAACACCCAGACCAGCAAGGACAACAAGCCCGCCCTGCTGGCCCGGCTCCGCACGGTCCAGGAGGACTTCGCCTGCGCCCTCCTCAAGGACCCCTCCTGAGGATCAGCGGGGCGTTGACCGGCCTCGCGGCGGCCCTGCTCCTGGGTGCCTGCACCGCCGCGCAGCCCGCCCCCGCCCCCGCCCCTCGCGCCGAGCCCGCCACGGTCTCCCCCGGCGCCACGCGGTCCGGGCGCAGTGCGCCGGCGTCACCGCCCGCTCCCGCGCGGCGGGCGCCCGTCGACTGCCGCAGGACCGCCTGTGTCGCCCTGACCTTCGACGCGGGTCCGGGCGCGGACACGGCGCGCCTGCTGGACGTCCTCAAGGCGAAGGGCGTGCACGCGACGTTCTTCCTCCTGGGCAAGCACACCGTGGACCGTCCCGGACTGGTCCGCAGGGAGGCGGCCGAGGGCCACGAACTGGGCAACCACACCTGGTCGCACACGATCCTGCCCTCGGCCCCGCCGGGGGAGGTCCGCCGCCAGCTGGTGCTCGTCCAGGACCGGGTGCGGGAACTGACCGGCCGGACCCCCACCCTGATGCGCCCTCCGCAGGGGGAGACCGATCCGAAGGTCGCCGAGGTCTGCCGCTCCCTCGGGCTGGCGGAGATCCTGTGGAGCGTGACGGCGCGGGACTACCGCGACCACGACCCCGGGGTCATCACCCGCCGCGTCCTCGAGGGGGCGCAGCGCGACGGGATCATCCTGCTGCACGACATCTACCCGGGAACGGTGCCCGCGGTGCCGGCCGTCATCGACGGGCTGCGGCGGCGCGGCCTCACTCCGGTGACCGTCTCCGAGCTCTTCGCCCCCCGCCGGCCCGAACCGGGCCGGGCCTACTGGAACGCCTCCGCGCCCTGACCGTTCAGCTCGCGGCGCGGGCGTACAGGGGGCGGCGTTCCTCCTCGGTGAGGCCGCCCCACACCCCGTAGGGCTCCCGTACGCGCAGGGCGTGGCGCAGACATTCGGCCTGCACCGGGCAGAGCGCGCAGATCTCCCGGGCCGCCTCGTCGCGTTCCGCGCGGTCCTCGCCGCGCTCGCCCGCCGGGTGGAAGAACCGGTCCGGGCCGAGGTCGCGGCAGGCGGCGTGTTCCTGCCACGCCCAGTGGTGTTCCGCTCGGCCCGGCAGCCGTGACACGTCGGACATGGGTGGGCTCCTTTCCCGTGTGAGGGGGTGGCGTTGCGTGTGCCGGTGTGCATGATGTGCGTCAGTCCCGCGTCTGGCCCGGTCGCCCGTCGTGAAACCTCTCCGGGCCCGGGTACCGCTCCGGGGCGGGGACGGCCGGGGAGGTGGAGACGCGCGGGAGCGCGTACGGGTGCTTCTCCGCGAGCCAAGCGACGAGTTGCTCGCGCACCGCGCAGCGGGCGGTCCACAGGTCGTCGGGGTCCTTGGCGGTGACGATGGCCCTCAGGACGACGGTGGTGGGGGTGGTGTCGGTGACCGCGAGGTCCCAGCCGCGACCGTCCCACGCCGCGCAGCCGTCGAGGATCTCCTTGAGGCGTTCGCGGATCAGGGGGACGGGGGCGCTGTGGTCGCAGTGCAGGAACACGGTGCCGGTCATCTGGATCCCGCCGCGGGACCAGTTCTCGAAGGGTTTGCCGGTGAAGTAGGAGACGGGCATGGTGATGCGGCGCTCGTCCCAGGTGCGCACGGCGAGGAAGGTGAGGGTGACCTCTTCGACCACACCCCATTCACCGTCGACGACGACGGTGTCGCCGATGCGCACCAGGTCGCCGAAGGCGATCTGGAACCCGGCGAAGAGGTTGCCGAGCGTGGACTGGGCGGCCACACCGGCGACGATGCCGATGATCCCGGCGGAGGCCAGGACGGAGGTTCCGACGGCGCGGAGGCCGGGGAAGGTGAGCAGCATCGCGGCCGCGGCGACCAGTGCGACGACGGCGGTGACGATCCTCATGATGAGGGTCACCTGCGTGCGGACCCGGCGCAGCCGGGACGGGTCGCGGGTGCCCGTGGCGTAGCGGGCGTACGAGGACTCGACCACCGCCGCGGTGATGCGGACGACGAACCAGGCGCCCGCGCCGATCGTGACCAGCGAGAGGGTCCTGCCCACGGCCGCCTCGTGCGCCCGCAGGGGCTGCCAGCCGGTCTGCCGGTACGAAGCGCGCAGCAGGGCGGAGAGCAGGAGGACGCGCAGGGGGAGCCCGCAGCGGCGCAGCAGGCTCCACAGGGGGGTCTCGGGGTGGCGGGCGTCCACGCGCCTCAGCAGCAGGTCGGCGAGCCGGCCGGCCGCGAAGGTGAGCACGATGGAGCCGCCTATGACGGTCAGCAGTCTCAGAACGCCGTTCATGGCTCCTCGGTGGGTGTAGGGGCGGAAGGGGGCTGAAGGGTGCCGCTGGGTGCGGATCGGGTCCGCGCGTGCCCTGCCGTCCCCCCGGCAAACCGGCGGCGGGGCCGGCCGGCACGACCGGCGGTTTCCGGCCGATTCGCCGCGTTCGGGTCCTTCCCCCGGGACGCGGCCCGGATCCGGGGCAGTCGCGGCGGAGGCGGCCGACGCGCCGCCTCCGCCGCCGGGCGCCCGGGCCGGGCGCGGCGGCGGACACCGGACCCAGGAAGGAAAGGGACCATGCTGATCACCGTCACCCGATCCGGGGGCTTCGCCGGAGGCGAGAAGGAGCGCGAGCTCGACACGACGGGTCTGCGGGACGCGCCGCGGTGGGAGGAGCTGGCGCACCGGGCCGTCGCGTCCACGGCGGACGGCTACCACTACCGGATCACCGTCGACGGGCGGGCGATCGACCTTCAGGACCCGTATCTGTCCGAGGAGCAGAGGGAGTTGATCCACGGCGTGCTCGGCGAGGGCGCCTGATCCGACCACCGGGGGGAGGGCGGCCGCCCTCCCCCTCGTGACACGCCTCATGACGCGGCCACCGCCGCACGGAGTCCGTCCGTGCGGCGGTGGCCGTGTGCTTTCCCTGGGGTGGGGGGTCAGTACTGGCGGCGCACCGTGTCGCCCCAGTAGCCGCCGACCGCCTGGTGGTAGTCGGGGTCGCCGAGGTGCTTGTCCCTGACGAAGTCCGGAGCGTCCTTGATCTGTTCCCGGGTCCGGTCGACGTAGACCTTCTCCTCGGTGGTGTCGACGCGGGTGATCGTGCCGGCGGGCAGGAGCACCTCCCTGCCGAAGATCCAGGGGCCGGTGTCGACGACGATCCAGGAGGCGCCGGTCTCGTACGAGTGCTTGTCGACCTTGCCGATGGTGCCGTCCAGGGCCTCCACCTTGTAGCCGGTGAGGTCCCGGTCCTCGAAGTGGGCGACGGTCAGGTGGTAGGCCCAGATGTTGTCGTTCATCGGTTCGGGTTCCTTTCTCGGTGGTGGTTCAGCGCGCGTACGCCCAGGCCCAGCAGCCCGGCGGCGCCGAGCAGCAAGGCCGGGTGGTGGTGCGGCGGCCTGGGGCCGCCGGGGCCGGGTTTCGGCCGCGTCGCGAGATGGGCGACGGCGGCGGGCCCGGGCCCCCGGCGGTCGGCCTGACGGGGCAACACGGGCAGCAGGGCGCGCAGTTGCCGCGGGCCGGGGCCCGGAGGCCGTCGCGGACGGGAGGCACACGGGGAGAGGGGTTCCATGCGGCTCGCCTGCCCCGGATCGGCGGATCGACGCACACCGGTCGTGGCCGGGCCGGCCCGGGCCCGTCCTAGGCGGTCGCGTGCGGCTCGCTGCGGGCGGGGGCCTCCGCGTGCGCCTCACCCGCGGGCGGCGACGCCGGGACGGCCAGGGGGCCCGCGAGGTACGCGAGCAGGCCGGCGATCTCGCGGTCGGCCTCGGCCGGGTGACGGAAGCGGGCTCCGGGGGCGACGACGTAGCGGTTGCGCCGGCCGTCGCGGGTGCGGCTGAGGTAGCCGTCCGCCTGGAGGTCCGTGACGATCGCCTGCACGGTCCGTTCGGTGAGGCCGCAGACCAGGGCGATGTCGCGCAGGCGGATGCCCGGGTCCCGCGCGATGGCGATCAGGACCCGTGCGTGGTTGGTCAGGAAGGTCCAGCGGTTCCGGCGGGACCCCACGTGCTCGTTCTCCACGCGGCCATTGTTGGGTGGAGACGAACGAAAGGCAAATCCCGAAATACTTTTCCGGTATCCCTTGACGTGTGTCCGCCGCCCGGGCAGGGTTCAGGGTGAGCGGAATCGAACTTCCGCTTGTTCGACGAGCGAGCAGCGCACCGCAAGCACCCGTGCCCAAGGAGCGGAGACGATGACCTCTATGGCCACTGCCGACACAGCCGCCCCGTCCGTCACGGAGCACCCCGTGATCGACGGTCTGCCGCACGTGCCTTGCCCACGGGAGGTGGACCCGGGCGAGGCCCGCCAGCTGACGCGGGTGTTCTTCGAACGGCTCAGGAGCCTGGACGAGGGCACCCCGGAATACCAGTACGTCCGCAACACGCTGATCGAGATGAACGTCTCACTGGTCAACTTCGCGGCCCGCCCGTTCCGGGACCGCCCGGGCGGCCCGGAGAACGAGGACATCGTGCAGGTCGGCATCATCGGCCTGATCAAGGCCATCGACCGGTACGAGCTCGACCGCGACACCCAGTTCTCCACCCTCGCCATGCCGTACATCACCGGCGAGATCAAACGGCACTTCCGGGACACGACCTGGGCCGTCCGGGTCCCGCGCCGCCTCCAGGAGATGCGTGCGCAGCTGGCCCGCTCCACCGAGGAGCTGACCTCCGAGACGGGCCGCGCGCCCACCCCCGCCGAGCTCGCCGAGCACCTGGACCTCACCGAGGACGAGGTCCGCCAGGGCCTGGTCGCGGCGAACGGCTACTCCACCCAGTCCCTCGACGCCGCCACGGGCTCCCCCGACGGCCGCGAGTCGGCCCCCGGGGCGGCACGCTCCCCGCACACCCTCGCCGAGACCCTCGGCGAGACCGACGACGCCCTGGAGACGGTCGAGGACCTCCAGTCCCTGGCACCCCTCCTGTCCGGGCTGGACGAACGCACCACGCGCATCCTCGAACTCCGCTTCGGGCAGGAGATGACCCAGCGGCAGATCGGCGAGGAGATCGGCATGTCCCAGATGCACGTCTCCCGCCTGCTCACCCGCACCCTGGGCGCCCTGCGCGAGGAACTGCTGCGCGACTGAGCCCCTGGGCCGGCCCCGGTCACCTCGTCCCGGACCCCGCCGTGCCGGGGCGGCGCCGGTGGCGCAGCCAGGCCGTCAACGCGGCCTGGAGTTCCGCCACTTCGCGGTGGGTGAGGTCCTCTCCGACATGTCCGACGCTCAGCCGCACCCCCGCCCCCGTGACGGTCCAGCCCGCCCCGCGCCGGGGGCGGGAGGCCAGGGTGCGGCCCTCGGCCAGACCCCGCAGGGCTTCGCGGACCGCCGGGGGCACACCGGCCGGGCCGCCCGGGAGGGCCGTCCGGGGGCGGGGGGTGAGGCCGACCGCGGTGTAGAAGGCGGCCAGGGCGTCCTCCAGCGTTCCGGGGCCCGCCGGGGCGGCTCCGGTGAAGTCGGCGATCAGCTCCGGATGCGGCGGCGGCGCGTGCTCCCCGTACGGGCGGGGGTGCAGGGGGTGTTCCTCCGTCTCCAGGCGGACGCAGGCCGGGGGGATCAACTCGCGGGTGTAGCCCTGGTGGTGGAGGTCGGCGTACAGCTTGCGCAGCGTCGCGGCCTGGCGCGGCACCGGGTGCGGGTCGGGGCCGGCCGGGGCGTGCGGCCGGGTGGGCCGCACCGCCAGGCCGAGCAGGCCGGTGCTGTGGTGCAGCACCCCCGCCTGGGTGAGCAGGACCGTCGCCTGCCGCCCCTTCCTGTCCCAGCCGAGCCGGAACCCCACCACCATGGTCCCCATCGGACCCGCTCCTCCCCGGCCGCCCGAGCGGCGTGGCCGTCCCCGCCACGGTAGTGAGCGCCCCACCGCCGGGGGCGGACATACGTGAGCTTCCCCCCGGAACGGGCCAGATGTGCTACGGCACGCCACCCCACGGCCCGGCACCGGCCGCGACGGCCGGGCCGGCGGTCCTGAGGGAAGATCGCGCGCTTGTCCTCAACCGCGCTTGAGGTCATACGGTCCTCGTACGGCCCGCACCGAAGCCACAGGAGGGGGACTCCCCATGACGACCCGACAGATGTCCGACGCCGAACTCGCCGGCCAGCCCGCCGCCTACTGGACCGGGGTCGCCTACGAGGCGCTCATCGCGTTCACCCGGGCCCGCCAGGCGGAGAAGGGCTACACCCAGCCGCAGTTCTGGCTGCTGCGCAACCTGTCGGTGAACGACATCTCGCCCGACGGCGCGGGGATGACGGCGGCCGGGCTGCGCACGGCCATGGCCTCCTACATCCGCCCCGAGGACGACCTGGAGGCGGAGGCCGGGGTGCTCGTGGGGCGCGGCTGGCTGACCCGGGACGCCGAGGACCGTCTGTGGCTCACCGAGGAGGGTGAGCGGGCCCGCGTCGCGCTCTCGCGCAACGCGCCGGCGATCCGCGCCGCGCTCCACGAGGGGATCGACGACGCGGACTACGTCACCACGCTGAAGGTGCTCCGCAAGCTGATCGCCAACGCGGGCGGCACGGCCCCCTGACGGCGCCGGGGATTCCTCGCGGTCGCTCATGCCCTCGTCAGGCGCCCGCGGGTCCCGGCTGGGCCGGGAGCGAGGCGGCGACGGCGAGGGACTCGGCGAGGTCCTCCTTGCGGATGCGCTGGTCGACGTAGAGCAGGGACAGCACCAGCTGGGGATAGCCGACCTGGAACACCGAGCCGAGCACCGAGCCGACGAGCATGCAGACCACGTACCCGACGACGCCGAGGAGCAGCGTGCCCGGGTCCGCCGCGTCGCCCATCGCGATGAGGGCGGGGATGAGCGAGAAGAAACCGAGGAGGACGAACGGCATCTGGATGACGTAGCCGACCGCCGAGGCCACCAGGTACGCGAGCCCCGCGATGCCGAAGGTGCGCCACCAGCCGCCGCTGACCAGCCGGGCGGAGCGGCGCATCGCCGCGACCGGGCCGAGCCCCTCGCAGACCGCGACGGCGGGCGCGAGGCTGTAGCGGACGCCGAGCCACACCAGGACGGGCATCCACAGCAGCACGCCCAGGAGCAGCACGAACACGGCCGCGGGCGGGGAGGCGTCGTGGACGGACATGACGATCGGCGGGAAGCAGACCGCGTAGAGGACCAGCAGCGGCCCGCCCGTGAGCAGCCCCACGCACAGCAGGACGCCGAGTACGGACGGCAGCCGGGACCAGCAGCGCCGCCACATCGCGCCGAAGGTGACGGGGCGGCCGAGCACCGCCTCCTGGATCACGGCGGGGCACAGGGCGGCGAGCATGCCCGCGCCCAGGACCACGGTGACCACGGTCAGTACCAGGACCGGTGCGAGGTAGAGGAACAGGGAGGCCACGTCACCCGCGGCGGGGCCCTCGCCGTCCGGGCGGTCGAACACGGCGGCGAAGCGGCTGTCGAGCCCGAAGGCGGCGAAGCCGACCGCCGCCGCGACGAGCAGGATGCCGACTCCCTGGACCAGCAGGATGACCCCGGTCAGGGGCTTCCAGTGCCGGCGGAACGTGGTGAAGGCGCCGCTGAGCACATCGCCCAGCGTGAGCGGCCTGAGCGGGATGACGCCGGGCTGCGGCGGGGGCGGCGTCCAGCCTCCCCAGTGCGGTGCGGGCTGGTGCGGGTGGGGCTGTCCCCACCCCGTCTGGTGTGACATCGCTGTCTCCCCCTCGAAAAGGGCCACCGTAACCCGCTGCCCGGCCCGGCGTTGCGGCCGGGCCCCGTCGGGTCCAGGCTCGGAGGGGGCGAAACCGCCGCCGCGGGACGGGAGCGAACCGATGACGGGTGACGAGCCGGCCGGTGACCTGTGCCTGGTCACCGGCGCGACCGGCTACATCGGCGGGCGCCTGGTGCCCGAGCTCCTCGACGCCGGCTACCGCGTCCGGGCGCTGGCCCGGTCCCCCGAGCGGCTGCGCGACCACCCGTGGGCCGGCCGCGTCGAGGTGGCGCGCGGTGACGTCACGGACGGGGACTCGCTGGACGAGGCCCTGCGCGGGGTGGCCGTCGCCTACTACCTGGTGCACGCCCTCGGCGGCGGTCCCGGCTTCGAGGAACGCGACCGGGACGCGGCCCGCCTGTTCGCGGAGCGGGCGCGGCGGGCCGGCGTCCGGCGCATCGTCTACCTCGGGGGGCTCACCCCGTCCGGGATGCCGCCCGCACGGCTCTCCCCGCACCTGCGCTCGCGCGCCGAGGTGGGCGCCATCCTGCTGGCGTCGGGCGTCCCCTGCACGGTGCTGCGGGCGGCGGTGGTCATCGGCTCGGGCTCGGCCTCGTTCGAGATGCTGCGCTATCTGACGGAGCGGCTGCCCGTCATGATCACGCCGAGCTGGGTGGGCACCCGGGTGCAGCCCATCGCCGTGCGCGACGTGCTGCGCTACCTCGTCGGAAGCGCCGCGATGCCGCCCGAGGTCAGCCGGACCTTCGACATCGGCGGGCCGGACGTCCTCACGTACGAGCAGATGATGCACCGTTACGCGGCCGTCGCCGAGCTTCCGCACCGGCGCATCCTGCGCGTGCCCATGCTCAGCCCGGGTCTGTCGGGCATCTGGATCGGCCTGGTCACCCCGGTGCCCCGGGCCCTGGCCCGGCCGCTCGCGGAGTCGCTGCGGCACGAGGTGGTGTGCGCGGAGCACGACATCGCCCGCTGGGTGCCCGATCCGCCGGGCGCCCCGCTGGCCTTCGACCGGGCCCTGGCCCTGGCCCTGGAGCGGGTCCGCGAGGCACAGGTGAGCACCCGGTGGTCCTCCGCCTCGCTGCCCGGCGCGCCCAGCGACCCCCTGCCCACCGACCCGGACTGGGCCGGCGGCAGCCTCTACACCGACCACCGCAGCACCGGGGTGGCGGCGCCGCCGGGGGCGCTGTGGCGGGTCGTGGAGGGCATCGGCGGGGAGAACGGCTGGTACTCCTTCCCGCTGGCCTGGGCCGTACGCGGCTGGATGGACCGGCTGGTGGGCGGCGCCGGCATCCGGCGGGGCCGCCGCGACGCCGACCGGCTGCGGGTGGGCGACGCCCTCGACTTCTGGCGGGTCGAGGAGATCGAGCCGGGCCGGCTGCTGCGGCTGCGCGCGGAGATGCGGGTGCCGGGGCTGGCCTGGCTGGAGATGTACGCCGAACCCGACCCGGCGCACGCGGGCCGCTCCCGCTACCGGCAGCGCGCCCTCTTCCATCCGCACGGTCTGCTCGGCCACCTGTACTGGTGGGCCGTCAGCCCCTTCCACGCGGCGGTGTTCGGTGGCATGGTCCGCAACATCGCCCACGCCGCCGAGCAGTCCCCGGACCCCGCGCGCACCCCCGCGCCTACCCGGCCGGGCGGCCCGCCTCCTGCGGGGCGGGGCGGGCCGTAGCGGCACGGCGCGGCAGCAGCAGGGGGGTCGCCAGGAGGAGGACGCCGGCCAGGGCGAGGGCCGGGCGGGGGCCGAGGAGGGTGCCCAGGAGGCCCCAGGCCGCCGTGAGCAGGGCGGTCGCGCCCTTCGTCGTCACCGACCAGGCGCTGAGCGTACGGACGACGCGGTCCTGCGGGGTGTGGCGCAGGCGGTAGGTGGCGCAGAGGGGGTTGAAGACCCCGCAGCACAGGATGAGCCCGAACTCGACGCCCATGACGAGCAGCAGCCCGCCGGTGCCCGGCCCGGTGAAGGCCAGGCCGACGGACCAGAGCGCGCGCAGTGTCCCGGACACGGCAAGGACCCGCCCCTCCCCGTGGCGGGCGGCGAGCGGGCGGGCCAGCCGGGAACCGAGGAGCCCGCCGACGGAGGGCAGGGCGAAGGCGAGCCCGTACTGCCAGGGCTCGAAGCCGAGCCGGCCGAGCATCAGGACGGCCAGCAGCGGCGAGGTGGCCATCACCAGGCCGTTGAAGAGGGCCGTGTGGAGGAACAGCGGGCGCAGCGCCGCGTCGGCGAGGATGTGCCGCCAGCCGTCGAGCAGGTCCCCGGCCCGCGGGCGCCCGGTCTCCCGGGGCGCGGGGGGCGGCTCGTGTCCGCCCGTCGCCCGGATGCCGAGGGCCGACAGCAGGTAGCTGACCGCGTCGGCCGCCACCGTGGCCACCGGGCCGAGGAGGCCGATCGCGGCGCCGCCGAGCGGGGGGCCGATGACCGTGGCCGTCCAGGCCGTGGATTCGAACCGGGCGTTGGCGACGAGGAGGTCCTCGGCCGGCAGCAGGGACTTCAGGTACGCGCCGCAGGCGGCGCCGAAGGTGATGTCGGCGGCCGCGACGACGACGGAGACCAGCAGCAGCTGGAGGAAGCCGAGCGCGCCGAGCGCGAAGGCGACGGGAACCGTCAGCAGGGCGCCGCACCGGACCAGGTCCATCGCGATCAGCACGGGCCGCTTGCGGCGGAACTCCACCCAGGGGCCGAGCGGCACCGCCGCCGCCGCGCCCACCGCGGCCCCGGCGCAGGAGAGCGCGGCCACCTCGGCCGGCCCGGCGTGCAGCACCCGGACGGCGATCACGGGGAACGCGCCGAAGGCGAGCCACGTGCCGAGGGCGCTGGTCCCGTACGCCCCCCAGAGCCACCCGAACGGGCGTCCCAGTCGCTTCCCGCTCCTCATCCTGACGCTCCTCGCCCCAGCCCGTACAACCGATCAGCGTGCGGGAGCATCAAAGCGGGCGGCGTACCGGCGGATCAAACAACCAGCAGGCCGCCGGGGCACAACCGGCGGTTGTGGATCTAGGGTGGAGGAATGGACCTCGACACCGTCCGGACCTTCGTGGCCGCCGCCGAGGCGGGGCGGTTCCAGGACGCCGCCGCCGAGCTGGCGGTCACCCAGCAGGCCGTCTCCAAGCGGATCGCCGCACTGGAACGGGAGCTCGGCGTGCGCCTGTTCACCCGTACGCCGCGCGGCGCCGCGCTCACCATCGACGGGCAGGCCTTCCTGCCCCACGCCCGCGAACTGCTGCGCGCCGCCGAGCGCGCCGCCGCGTCCGTCCGTACCGGCAGCCGTCCGCTGCGCGTCGACGTGATCAACTCACGGGGCGCGGCGACGGGCCTGATGCGCGGGTTCCACCGGGCGCACCCCGAGATCGAACTCGACGTGGTGATGCTGCTGGAGATCGACGCTGCCGTGGCCGCCGTCCGTTCCGGGGCCATCGACGCGACCTTCCGCGCCGTGACCGCGCCCGGCCGTCCCCTACCGCAGGATGTCGAGGCCGTACGGGTGCTCGACGAGCCGCTCCAGCTCCTCACCGGCCCGGCGCACGCGCTGGCGGGGGCGAGGTCGGTGACCCTCGCCGAGCTGGCCGGGCACCGGATCTGGATGCCGGGGGTCGTGCCCGGCACCGAGTGGACCGCCTACTACGACGACCTCGTCGCCGCGTTCGGCCTCACCATCGAGGCGACCGGGCCCAACTTCGGCTCCGACGCACTGCTGGACACCATCGCCGACACCCCGGCGCTGGCCACCTTCATGAGCGAGGGGACCCGGCTCGTCTGGCCCGCCGGACACGGCCTGCGCCGCATCCCGGTGACGGACCCGACGCCGCTCTACCCGCACGCGCTGCTCTGGCGCCGCGACAACCCCCACCCGGGGCTGGCGGCCCTGCGCGCCCACCTCGCCGGCACGGCGGGCCTCGTCGGGGCGGACTGCGGGACCTGGCTGCCGGACTGGGTGATCCCGCGCTGAACGCCGCGTGCCCCGGGGCGCGCCGCAGGCCGCCCGGGCCCGCCCCGG
Organism: Streptomyces sp. NPDC000075; assembly: GCF_040301925.1. Classification (NCBI taxonomy): domain Bacteria; kingdom Bacillati; phylum Actinomycetota; class Actinomycetes; order Kitasatosporales; family Streptomycetaceae; genus Streptomyces; species Streptomyces sp. NPDC000075. The sequence goes on along the minus strand of NZ_JBEPFL010000039.1, from coordinate 43,668 downwards.
CGGGGGCGGGGCGCCGGGCGGCGGCTGCGGACGGTTCGGGGAGGAGGTCAGCAGGGGCGGATGTGGTAGACGGGGGTCCAGGAGGCGGTCCCGCTGTCCTTGGCCACGTTCGACCAGCGCTCGCTGCCGTTCAGGTTGTAGAAGCGGGCCCGGGTGCCCGAGCTCTGGTTGTTGGTGAAGGTGCCGTCGCCGATTCCGCGGAAGTCGTAGTAGCCGCAGTAGTAGTAGTCCCAGGTGCTGCCCTGGCCGTCCCGGATGCACAGGTGGCCGTCGGCGCAGGCCAGGGCCTGGTCCGGGGCGGCCAGGTCGCGGGTCTCGCTCTGCCCGGGGGCCCGCAGGACCAGGTCGCCGCCGGCGATGGCGAGCTTGTTCGCGGAGATCTGACGGGCCTGCGGGTCGGAGGCGAGGACGGCGTCTACCCGCTGCCGCAGCTCGGCCGCCTGGGGGGCGGTCAGTCCGGCGGCGCGGGTCTGCCGGGCGAAGGTGTTCTGGGGTGAGGTAGAGGCCTGGGCGGTCAGTACCGGTCCCGCGATCAGTGCCGCGGTCGCGGTCATCATCGCCAGGATCCTGCGCGGTGCCATACGTGTTCCCCTCTTGTCTCGGCAGCCGGGGACCCCACCGCCGACGGCGGTGGCCCGGGAGTCGCGGACCATCCTCGCGAAGTCATACCGGGGCATGAAGAGCGGAACCGGACGGCTCCTGACACGCGTCCCGGCCCCTCGGACCCGCCTGGGCCCCAGCCGTCACGGGTGTATCCGATCAGATGTGTGGTCCATGCATCGTCTTCCCTGGCGGAGCCGGGTTTTCCGCGCGGGGGCGGAACGGCCCGGCACGAGTGGCGCGATGGGAGGGGCGAAGGGGATCGCCTCCCGGGCCACCGGGGTGGCGCGAGCGGCGGCGAAAGGTTTCGCTGGCCGGACGAGCATGTTCCGTTCCTCCCCGCCGGAGTCACCATGGCCCCACCCCCGGACACGCCCCGACCGCGCCCCGACCGGACCTCGCTCCTGCGCGTCCTGATCCCCATCGCGGTCCTGATCGTCGTGGCCGTGGGCGTCGGATCGTGGCTCCAGTTCTCGGAGCGGCAGGCCGGCGACACGGTCCACACGGTCGGCTCCACCGCCCCCGACCGGGTGGACGTGGAGGCCACCGTCCAGCGCGTCGACGCGGCGGGCAGGGAGCTGACCCTGCGGGTCCGGGTCGTTCCGCGCGGCAGCCTCGGCGAGGAGGAGTCGGCCGCCCCGGTGGCCGACCTCAGCCTCCAGACCTCCTCGGCGACCCTCGCCGACCTGGAGTTCAAGGCGCACGAACGGCTCACCACCAGGGACGTGCGGGTCGCCCTCTCCCGGGGCTCGATCGGCGACTACCCGTTCGACACCTACGAGACCGACATCGAGTTCTGGGCCGTGTCGGGCGGCCGGCAGGTGCCCGTACGGATGCTGTTCTCCAACAACGACACCCTCTTCTCGGTCTCCGCCGACCCCCTGTCCACCCGGCAGGAGGCGGTCTTCGGGCTGTCCCTGGTCCGCTCGGGCAGCCTGCTGGTCTTCGCGGTCTTCATGATGATGGTGATGTGGGCGCTGGCGGCGTCCGTGCTCATCGGGACCTGGTACCTGATCTCCCGGGGCGAGGGCGTGGTCTGGCCCGCCCTCGCCTGGATGGCCGCCACCCTGTTCGCCCTCGCGGCCTTCCGCAACACCGCCCCCGGCACACCGCCGATCGGCTGCGTGCTGGACTGGTTCGCCTTCCTGTGGGCCGAGACCGTCATCGCCCTCTGCCTGATCGCCGTGGTCGTCACCGGCGTCCGCACCGCCCTGCGCGCGGACGAGCCGGGACCGGGATAGCGCGGACAAGACCGGAGGGCCGCGGACGGGACGTCCGGGGGGTTCAGCAGCCCTTGGTCCAGGTGTGGGAGCCGCCCTGGTCGTTGGCCCCGGCGTTGTAGCCGACCTCCTGCCCGGGGGCCAGGCAGAGCGTGACCCGGCCCAGCAGCTGACGCCCCTCGTACACCTTGACGTGGTCGGGCACGCCGGGACCGGAGACGCCGTGGTTGGCCCAGGAGGAGTCGTGCTTGAACATGTCGCCCTCCCACCAGTGGTCGTCACCGCTGTGCTCGATCTTCATGCCGTCGAAGTTCGCGTCCGTCCAGACGCAGAAGTAGCCGCTGCGGCAGTCGGCCGCCTCGGCGGCGGCCGAGGTGGCCAGGACGGCGCCGGTGGTGAGAACGGTGGCGGCGAGGAGGGTGATGAGGCGCTTCATGCGGGCGGGTTTCCCTTCGGTGGCGGGTTCTTGAGCACGGTGGTGGCTTCGGTGAGGGCGTGGGCGCGCAGCCGCTGCCACTCGGCGATCTCGTCGTGGTGGCGGGCCCGCACCTCGGCGAGGTCCCGGTGGGTGTGGTCGGCCTCGGGCCCGAGGTTGTTGACGACGACCGAGGCGCGGAACCAGCCGGGCTGGTCCCCGTACAGACGCCGCTGGGCGGCGGCGAGACAGCCGTCGGTGTGGGCGCGTACGACGTAGCCGGTGGGCAGGGTGAGGGACAGCTCGGCCGGGCCCGTGCCGAAGAGGGCCGCGTCGACCCGGCGTTCGTCGGTGCCGGGGAGCCGGGCCGCCCCGCTGCGCGGCGGGACGAGCCCCTGGCGGATCAGGCACGCGTCGGTGAGGCGCTCGGTGGCGGCCTTGATGACCTCGTCGGGGTCGGCGGTGCGCTCCGGAGCCCGGCCGGCGCAGCCCGTCAGCAGCGCGCAGGCCGCCGCGAGGGCGCAGGCCAGGGCGGCCGCGGCAGACGGCCTTGCGGCGGGCCGGCGTGCGCGCCGTCGGGGCCGGGCCCCGGCCGGTTCCTTGATCACGGACATGCTGTCTAGCCGCCCGGGCCCCCGGCGCGACAGGGCGGGCGCCCCGGACTCACCCGGCCGGGTGAGCGATTCACCCGGCGAAACGGTTCATCCGGCCGGACCGCACCCTCCGGCGGCGGGGTCACACCGTCCAGTACTCCGATCCCGCCGCCGGAGCGGGGCGCGGGGTCCAGCCCGAGCGGTCGGCGGCCGGGCTCCAGTCCGGGACGTCACCGAAGTAGATCCCCAACGCCCAGTAGTACTCGTCCTCGTGGAGGATGAGGTCGTACTCGCCGGACAGGTCGAGGCCGCACCACATCCGGTTGATCCGCGCCACCGCCTCGGCCCGGCCGACGCCCAACCGCTCGACCATCTCTCGCTCGATCGCCCGCAGCAGGTCCAGGGTCCGCGCCGACGTGGCCATCAGGTAAGCCTCCGGCTCCGTTTCCTCCATGGCCGTATTCTCCATTCTCCCCTCGCCCGTCCTACGGCCGGCGGCCGGTGTACAGGTCGCGCCGGACGCATGCGTCCCGGTCGGCCGTCAGCGGCCGTTCGCGCAGGATCCTCCGGGCGCGGGACTCGCCGAGGCTCGTGGCGTACCAGGGGACCTCACCGGCCCGGCGGAGGTCGTCGCGGATGGACAACAGGGCGCAGGAGCGCTGGGGTTCGGGCAGCCGGTCCAGGGCGGGGACCGCGTCCGCCGACAGCCCGCGCAGGTAGACCAGGTCGATCTCGCCGTCCCGCTGGTAGCGGGCGACGCCCGCCTCCGCGACGATCCCGTCGGGCGAGACGAGCCCGAAGGCCAGTACGGTCGCGGCCGCGCTCGCGACCACCGCGCGGGCCAGCCAGCGGCCGCCCGCCGCCCCGGCCGCCATCAGCAGCAGAATCACCAGGCCCAGCCACAGTTCCGTCGTGACCACGGACAGCCGCAGCCTCGTCAGTCCGAACGCGGCGACGTACAGGTCCATCCGGCGCACGGCGGAGGCGACCACCACCAGGGTCAGCAGGCACAGCGTGCCCAGCACCGCCCGGACCAGGCGGCGGTCCGCCGCCGTGCCCCGGGGCGCCCAGCGCAGGGCGAGCGCGATGACCGCGAGGACGAGGACGGTGGCCCACAGCAGCTGCCAGAACCCCTGGCGCGCGTACTGGGCGTGGCTGAGCCCGGTGCTCTCCAGCACCTTGTCGTAGCCGCCGAACAGCACGGCCAGCTGTACGGCGTTGAAGCCGGCGAAGAGCAGGTTGAGCAGGATCAGCGGCAGGCTCCACTCCAGCCGGGAACGCGGGGTGCCCGGGCGGGACTTCATCCGGTCCCAGCGGTGCGGGGCCGCGGCGCTGCGGGCGGCGGCGAGCGCGAGGACGGCGCCGGCCAGGAAGAGCAGGATCCGCAGCGGTCCCTCCCCCACGGAGACGTCGGGGACCAGGCCGCCCAGCAGGTCGGCGAAGGCCGCGTCGGCGGAGGCGAACAGCGCCCCGAACAGCAGCAGCAGGACCGCCCCCACCACGGCCGCCTTGGCTATGGGCAGCCAGTGTTCCCGGCCTGTCCCGCCGCCGCGCGCCCGGACGCCGGCCCAGGCCCAGCCGACTCCGCTGACGGCGCTGTCGAGGAAGCCGAGCGGGCCGAGCACCACGCCGGGCCACCTGCGGGTGCCGTGCAGGGCCAGGGCGGCCAGGGGTACGGCGGCCAGCACCGCCAGGGTGGACGGCCAGGCGGAGTCCCGCAGCGCCGGCACCGCGAGCAGCGCCGCGCAGCCGGCCGCCCACACCAGGCTCCAGGGGCGGGCCTTGCGGCCGGCGGCGCGGGCGGCGGCGTACGCGGCCACCATGGCGGGCAGTGCGGCGAGGAGCAGGCCGGGGCCCACCCCGTCCCCGAGGAGAACGGCGGCGGCGAGGCCCGCGCCGAGCGCGGCGGCCAGGGTGACGGTGCGGATCGGGGCGGCGTCGGCCGGGCGGATCCGCCGCCACATGGAGTTCGCCGCCCTCGCCTCGGCCTCCTCCCGGAGCTGCCGCTGGCGCAGCTGGTGCTGGTACAGCAGCCAGGCCGTCCGTTCGTGTCCGGGCAGGCCGGGGGCGGGCGGCGGAGGCGGGGCCTGGGCGGGTCCTCCCGGGTCCGCCTGCTGGGCGTGGTCGGCGGCGTTCTCGGACATCGGGTCCCTCCCCTGTTGCGGAGGGGCCAGCGTAGGCCCCTCCGCCAGGGTTTTGAACACATTCAATTGATCTCTGTGGCAGGACCGTGACAATCGCGAACCGCGTTCAGCCCCTGGTCAGTTGCCCAGGACCGTCGCGTAGGCCGTCTCCCGCACCTCCCGGTCCGGGTGGCGGCGCAGCGCCAGGACGGCGGCGCGGCAGGCGTCCGGCCAGTGCTGACGGGCCCCGAGGGCCCTGGTGAGGGCGGCGGCGAGGAGGCCATCGGCGAGGCCGCCGCCGGCCGCCAGCCGGCCGGCGGCGTCGAGGGCCGGGGCGGGGTCGGGCAGCGGGTCGCCGTACCGGTGCACCTGCTCCAGGTCCTCCGCCGCCCGGACCGCGAGGACCGGACGCTCCCGCACCGCGCGGACCAACGCGTCGAGCGCGCCCCACAGTTCGCGGCCGTCCGCCGTCAGGTCCACCGCCCCGACGAGGAGGGTGGTGCGAGTCGAGGCCAGCGCGGGTTCGGCCTCCAGCCTGCGGGCCAGGGCGGCGCACGTCCGGGCATCGCCCATCCTCGGACCGATGAGGCCCTCCAGGCGGCGGCGGGCGGGCAGGTCACCACCGGGCCCCGCGGCCTCCGCTTCGCCCGCCGCGACCAGGGCCAGGAGCCGGTCCACGACCCCGTGCACGAGGCTGCCGGGCGCCACTCCGCCCGTCGGATGGGGCAGTCCGGACGTGGCCAGGCGCCTCAGCCCGTAACCCGCCCGCGAGGCGCTCCGGGGCGAGGAGAGGTCGGTGTAGACCTCCGCCAGCGCCGCACCGGCCGCGGGCGTGTACGGCGCCCAGTCGTGCAGGACGGACAGGGCCCGCCCCGCCGTCGGCTCCCGCGCGACGGAGGGCAGCCGGGCCACGAGCTCCCCGTACCGGGGCCGGTGGGCGGGGGCCAGGTCCTCCGGTCCCCGGTCCAGGAGCGCGCACCGCGCCGCCTCGGGTCCGTCGGCGGCCGCCGATTCCAGCAGCTCCCACATCTCCTTCGCCGGCAGGAGCACCGGGGCCAGGCCGATGACGGCGGCCAGCACGTCCGGATGGACGCCCGGGGCACGGCCCACCCGCGCCAGCAGCGCGGTGGCGGCGCCCGGCGGCAGCTGGTGGGCGGCGAGCCGGACGGCCGCCTTCCGTACGGTGACCTTGACCCCGCTCTCGCGGGTCAGGACGTCCTGGAGCAGGGCCGCGACCCGAGTGGGTCGGGCGTGCGCGGCGGCGCGCCCCGCCGCGCTCCAGGCGGCCACGGCCCGGTCGTCCCCGGCGAGGGCGAGCAGGGCCTCCAGGGCCGCGGCCGGGTCGTCCGTGTGGGCGGCCGCGTCCAGGGCCGCCGCGCCCAGCGCCGGTTCGGCCGCCCGCCCGTCGCCGGGCCCGGCCCCGGTGGGGGCGTACCGCCGGAGCAGTTCCCGTCCGTACACCGGTACGGGGGCCACCGCGCGGAGCACCGCGGCGCGTTCGTCGAGACCCCGGCCGGGATCGGCGACCACGGCGGCGGCCAGCCGGACGGCCGCCCGCTGCTGCCGGGGCAGCCAGCGGTCGGCGTGCCGGAAGGGCGGCAGCGGGCGGGCCGCCCCGGCCGCCGGGAACCGTCCCTCCGGGGGCGGGTCGGCGGCCAGCGCCGGGTCCAGCAGGTCGGTGCGCTCGGCGGCGAGGACGGCCAGGACCTCCGGTACGAAGGCTGCCGAGGGCTCCCGCTCCAGCAGTGCGGCCACCCGTTCGCGCCGGGTCGCGGGGGCGGCCAGCCAGGCCGCCGCGAGCTCCCCGAAGGCCCCGTCCGGGCAGGTGAGCAGGGCCTGTTCGAGGCGGTCCTGGAGTTCCGGGATCCGGGGGGCGCGGTGCCCGCAGGAGGCGGTGAGCGCGAGCAGGGGCGTGAAGTCGCCCCGGGCGGCCGCCCGGTCGAGCCACGGGCCGAGGGCGCCGAGCAGCGTGCGGATGCCGCTCACCGGGAGTCCGCGGCCCAGGCCGCCGAGTTCCACGGTGCCGGTGTGCGCGGTCAGCGCCTCCAGGACGCGCACGGCGGTCCGTGCGGCGCCCACGCCGTCGGCCGGGTCGGCCCCGGCGGGTCCGGCGGAGGCCTCCAGCAGGTTCAGGGCCAGCCGCCGGACCGTGCGCCGGGTCATCGGCGAGCAGTCCCGGGCCCGCAGGGCGTCCCGGCACAGCCCCTCCAGGAACGCGGCGCCGGTCCGCTCCCCGGCGCCGGCGGTGGGCACGGTCTCGTAGAGGGCCGCCAGGAGCAGGGGCGCCGGCAGGTCCGCGAAGGTGTCGAGGGCCTCCTGGCGTACCGGATCGCGCTCGTTGGCCAGCCGGCCGGCGGCCAGCGCGAGGACCTCCGCCACCTCCCCCGGCACGCGGGTGCGTCCCGCGTTGAAGGTGAGCCATGTCCAGAGCGTCCCGCGTTCGTCGGAGTCACCGGTGCCGAGGGCCGCCAGCAGCAGGGGGCGGGCCTCGGCGGGCGGCAGCAGGGAGATCATGCTCCAGATCTCCCAGGCCTCACCGTTCGTGGCGCGGAGCTCCGCGAGCGCGGCGCGGGCCCGGGCCTGCCGCTCGTCGGCGGGCAGCACGGCGAGCAGCGCTTCGTGCGCGTGGAGCCTGGCGCCCGGGGTCCGCGCGGCGAGGGCGGCGTCCAGGAAGGCGGCCCGGCGGGGCGGGGGCACCGACCGCAGCAGGTCGTGGAAGGCGCCCCGGTGGAACCAGCGGGCCGCGAGGCCGGGCAGGGACGGCGGACCGGCCGCCGCGAGCTGCCTCAGGACGGCTCGTCCGGGCAGCCGTTCCCACCGCCCGTGCCTGCGGGCAGGATCGGCGAGCCAGCGGGCGACGCGTTCGGCGTCCACCGCCACGAGGTCGCCCAGCCGGTCGTGCACCGGGCCGGGCAGGCAGCCGGGTCCGTGGCGTTCCAGCAGGTCGAGCACGCGGGCGGGCGCGGCCGGCAGAGCGGCGGCGACGCCGGTGGCGTGCTGCTTCCACCAGGGCTCGCGCAACCGCTCGGGCAGATCGCCCAGTTCCCGTTCCGCCTGGTCGAGGACGGCGGCCGGGTGGCGGACGGCGAGCGTGTTCCAGTCCTCGGGGGCGAGCGCCCCGGCGAGTTCGGGCAGCATGCGGGCGGTGAACTCCGGCGAACAGCCCGGCAGCAGGCGGGCCGCGTCCCGGTTTCCGTACTCGGCGCGCACCCGCGGGACCAGCCGCTCGGCGAGCGCGGACCGGCGCCCGTCGCGCAGCAGCCGGGCCAGGTCGGCGCGGACCACGGCGGGGGCGTCGTCGTGGGCGGCTTCGACGACGGCGTCCGGCACGGGCAGCCTCCGGGCCGCGCGTACGGCGTACCGGCGCACCACCGGATCGGGGTCTGCGAGCCGGGCCGCCAGGTGGCCGGTCTCCCCGCCGGCGAGGGCGGCGAGCGCGGCGAGGCGGCGCTCGTACGGGCCGAGCGCGTCCAGGGCGTCGAGCAGGGGGCGCAGTTCGCCGCGGCCGGCGAGCCGGTGCGCGGTGAGGGCGGTGTGCCGGAGCCGGTCGGCATGGGACAGGGGCTCGAGGGCGGCGAGCAGCTCGCCGGCGGTGAAGGTCATCGCGGGCATTGTGCCCGAGCGGCCGGGCCCGGTCCTACGGATTATCGGACCGCCGGGCAGCCGGTCCGCACCCGGCGTTCCGGGGCGTCGGTGGTGGGCCGGCCCGGGAGGGCGAACGCCGCGGGGGCGGACCGACGCCGTCGTCGGCCCGCCCCCGCGGTGCGGAGTCGTCCCGGGTCAGGCGCCCAGGTGGCTGCCCTTGAGCCACTCCTTCTCGCCGTCCTTGGCACAGCTGGAGGTGTAGACCGGGCCCGCGAACTGCGGGAGGTTGTGCGGCACCGCGGCGAAGGAGGAGCAGTTCGACGAGTAGGCCTTGTGACCGCCGGAGAAGTAGTCGATGTCGACCCCATCGTGGGCCAGGGCGGCGCCGGCCCCGCCCAGGAGGATGCCGGCGGCCAGGACGGAGGCGGTGACGGCGGAACGAATACGCATGACTCCCCTAAGGATCGATCGGTGGAAGCGACGCGCCGTGTGTGGGCGCGTCGGCCGGTCCAACCGTCCGGGGCCCCCGGCGGGAACGGCCGTTCACTCCGATGCCACAGAGGTATCGTTTCGCCACTGCTCAGACGCCCGCCGCCGGAAGGTCTCCGGGAGCGTGGACCGTCGGCCGACGAGCGCCTCCAGGACGCGCTCGCGCAGGAGTTCGTACTCCTCGCGGAGCCTGCCCCACTCGGAGACGGGCGGACGGGGGATCACGGTGCCCCCGACGACCGCCTCCCCGGGGCCGAACTGCTCGCGGGTCAGGTCGACGTCGATGCCCGGGCCCAGCCGGTTCCACCAGTGGTAGTCCACGCGCACCCCGTCCACGTGGACCTCGCCGCGGACCACCTCGCCGCCCAGCAGGTCGTTCAGCACCATGGCGGTCACCCCGCACTGGTCCCGGGCCGGGTTCTCAGCGGTCCAGCGCGACCGGTACTCGGGGGTGCAGGTCTCGGCGCTCCAACTGCTGCGGACGGCGCGTTCGATGTCGGTGAGGAGCAGAGGTGTCGTCATGCCCGCGATGCTGCCAGGGGGCACTGACAGCGGTCCTGACGCACCGTCCGGACCGGGGCCCCGGGCGGCTCGGGGCCGATTGTCAGTGGCGGGTGCGAGGATCTTTCCATCACTTCGGAAATCGGGGGAGCGGCCATGTCCGGAAACCAGAACTACATCAATCACGTCGCCCTTGTGCTGGACGCCAGTTCGTCGATGTCGCACCTCAGCGGAAAGGTCGTCGAGGTGGCCGATCAGCAGATCGCCTATCTGGCGCGCCGGTCGGAGGAACTCGACCAGGAGACCCGGGTCACGGTGTACGTGTTCGCCGACACGGTGGAATGCGTCATCTACGACAAGGACGTGCTGCGCATGCCGTCCCTGAAGCAGCTGTACCGGGTCGGCGGGATGACCGCCCTGCTGGCGGCCACGCTGAAGTCCCAGCGGGAGCTGGCGCAGACGGCCCAGCTCTACGGCGACCACAGCTTCCTGACGTTTGTGCTCACCGACGGCCAGGAGAACGCCAGTCACCGCTGCCCGGACGCGCCCTCCCGGGACCCGCGCGAGCTGACGCGGGCGATGGCCTCGATGATCGAGACGCAGCAGGACAACTGGACCCTGGCCGTCCTCGTACCGGACCAGATGGGCAAGCGCGAGGCCATGGCATGCGGCTTCCCCAAGGACAACATCGCCATCTGGGACGCCACGAGCACGCGGGGCCTCGAAGAGGCCGGGCAGGTCATCCGCGAGGCCACCGAGAAATTCATGGTGGGCCGTACGAAGGGGATCCGGGGTTCGCGGGCGGTGTTCTCCGCGGGCGCCGAGGCGGTCAATGCGAAAACCGTCATGGCGGCCGGTCTCACCGCCGTGGAACAGGGCGATTACCAGCTCATTCCGGTGGCGCGCGAGGCGGGAATCCGCGAATGGATCGTCGAATGCGGGCACACGTACCGCACGGGTGGCGCCTATTACCAGCTGAGCAAGCCCGAGAAGGTCCAGGCGCGCAAGAAGATCGCGGTTCTGGAGAAGAAGACGGACCGGGTGTACACGGGACCGCAGGCGCGCTCCCTGCTCGGTCTGCCGGACGCGGAGGTCCGCGTCAAGCCCGACCAGAACGACGACTTCACGATCTTCGTGCAGAGCACCAGCGTGAACCGGAAGCTGGTGCCGAACACCCGTCTGCTGCTGATGGGCTGACGGCTCGGGCGTCCCGCCGGCCGGGCCGGCCGGCGGGACGCCCTGCGCGGCCTTCGGCCCCCCGCTACGCCGCCTGGAGGGCCAGGGTCGGGGAGAGCCGGGCGGCGCGGACCGCCGGGTAGAGGCCCGCCAGGGTGCCGATGGCCAGGGTGGCCGCGAAGCCGCCGGTGACCGCCCACAGGGGGACCACCCAGGGGAGGTCGCCGGTGCGGGCGTACACCCCGGTGGCCGCGGCCCCCAGTGCGATGCCCGCGAGCCCGCCGAGCCCGGACAGCAGCAGGGACTCCGTCACGAACTGGATCCGGATCTGGCCCCTGGTCGCGCCCAGCGAGCGGCGCAGGCCGATCTCGTGACGGCGCTCCAGCACCGAGATGATCATCGTGTTGGCCACGCCGACGCCGCCCACGAGCAGGGCGATCCCGCCGAGGCCGAGGAGGAGCGTGCTGAACGCGCCCTCGGTGGCGGCCTTGGCCTGGAGCGCCGCCGAGGGGTCGGTCACCGACACCGTGGTCGGGCTCTGCGGGTTGGCGGTCCGCGCGATCAGGTCGCGCACCCGGGCGACGCGGTCGTCCGCGGAGCGCTCGTACACGGCGGTCGGGTGGCCGTCGAAGCCGAGCAGTTCCCCGGCCGCCTGCCAGCCGACCAGTGCCGAGCGTTCGATCTCGGGCGCGAGCGGGACCGGGTCCAGGATGCCGATGACCGTGAAGTACCGGCCTCCGATGAAGACCTGGCCGCCCGGGGCGCTGATGCCGAGCCGCTCCGCCGTGACGTGGCCCAGCACCACCGACGGGTAGCGGGAGGTGGCGTCGTTCAGCCAGACCCCCGCGCGCATGCGGGCCCGCAGCACCCCCGGCAGGTCGTCCTTGACCGCCTTCACGGCGATCCCGCCGGTCTCCTCCTCGGGGATCTTCTCCGAGCGGCGCACCGACTCCGGCACGTCGCCCGTCGTGCCCACCGACTCGACGCCCTCGATGCGGGAGACCATGCCGGGGGCCTCCTTGGGGAGGGTGGTGTCCTGACCCGCGAACATGGACCGGCCGGGGGTGACGACCAGCATGTTCGTGCCCAGTTTCTCCAGTTCCGCCAGCAGTTTGGCCTGGCTGGAGGAGGAGACGCCGACCACCGCGATCATCGTCGCGATACCGATGGCGATACCGAGCGCCGACAGGAACACCCGCGTCGGACGCGACCGGAGCCCCGCCGAGCCGACGTACAGGACATCGCGGGGGCCGAGACGGGACGGCCGGAGCCGGGCCGCCCCGGCCGGAGCCTGATCGTTCACGACGGCTCCCCGTGGTTGCGCGGCAGCGCGCCCGGGTGCGGACCCGGCCGCGGGTGCCGGGCGTCGGAGACGATCTCCCCGTCCCGGATCCGGACGGACCGGGGCAGGCTCGCCGCGATCTCCTGGTCGTGGGTGATCACGGCGATGGTGGCCCCCTCCCGGTTCAGCTCGTGCAGCAGTTCCATCACCGAGCGCCCGGACGCCGAGTCGAGCGCGCCCGTGGGCTCGTCGGCGAGCAGCAGGTCGGGTTCCCCGGCCACGGCCCGGGCGATCGCCACGCGCTGCTTCTGCCCGCCGGACAGCTCGTGCGGCCGGTGTTCCATCCGGTCGCCGAGGCCCACGCGCTCCAGGGCGGCCGCCGCGCGGCGGCCGCGCTCGGCCCGGGAGAGGCCGGAGTAGAGCAGCCCCTCGGCGACGTTGGCCCGGGCGCTGATGCCCGGGACGAGGTGGAAGGACTGGAAGACGAAGCCGACGTGGCGGGAGCGCAGGGCGGACAGGGCCCGGTCGGAGAGGGCCGCCACGTCGTGTCCGGCGATGGCGACGCGGCCGGCGCTGGGCCGGTCCAGGGTTCCGACGATGTGCAGGAGGGTGGACTTCCCCGACCCGGACGGGCCGACGATGCCGAGGAGTTCCCCGTCCAGGACGGTGAGGTCCACTCCGCGCAGCGCCTGGACGCCGCCGGGGTACTCCTTGGTGACGCCGGTCAGCTCCACGACCGGGCGGGCGTGTCGGGTGTCGTCCGCGTGGAGGGTGTGGTGGGTGTGCGCCGGGGTGCTCATGCGTTCGGCACCCCCACTCGCGCGCCCTCCTTCAGGGCGTCGCCCCTGACCTCGACCCGGCCCTGGCCGAACATGCCGAGCTCCACCGGGACCTCCCGTACGGTGCCGTTCTCGACGACCTGGACGCCGAAGCCGCCGCCCGCGAGGGCGAGCAGGGCGTTGACGGGGACGGAGAGGACGCCCTTGCGGGTCTCACCGGTCAGCCGGACCGACACCGGGGACCGGTCGGGGCCCTTGGCCCGGGCGGCGTCGTCCAGGGTGACGGTGACCTGGACCTTCGGCTTCCCGTTCCCGCCGCCTCCCCCACCGCCCCCGCCGGAGCCGCCGGAGCCGGAGCCGTTGCCCTCGCCGTCCGGGCCGGCGGTGCTGCCCACCGCGTCGATCTTCCCGGTGGCCGTCGCGCCGCCGGGCAGGGTCACCGTCACCGGATCGCCGCTCTTGGCCGTGCCCGCCTTGGCCGCGTCCAGCTGGAAGCGGACCATCCGCTCGGTGCCGGTCAGGGTGAGCACGGGTTTGCCGGGGCCGGGCTCGTCGCCGACCTGCGTGTCGCTCCGCTGGACCCGTTGCGGGCCGGAGGCGAAGGCGATGTCCTCCTTGCCGACCTCTCCCGTCTCGGGCGCCTTGTGGGCCTTCTGCCAGCGTTTGACGGCAGCGGCGGTGCCGGCCGTGTAGGTGGCGTCGGCCGGGTCGAGCCCGGTGCCGTGGCCCAGGGCGATGAGGTTGCGTTTGAGCTGGGTGACGTCCTCGCCCTTGTCGCCCGTCTTGAGCTGCCGGTACATCGGCGTGGTCCCGTACATCAGGCGCACCGCCCTGCCGGCCACCTCGTAGAGCCTGCCGTCCCGCTCGACGGCCGTTCCGGCGGCCGCGGCCCAGGTGAGGATGCCGGGGCCGGGGGCGTTCAGCCGGCGCTCCTGCGCGTAGCCGAGGGTGCCTTCGACGGTGAGGCCCGAGCTGAGGTCACCGCGCCGGACCGGTTCGGTCCGCTGCGGCAGGCCGCCGGCGCGCCCGTCCTGGTCCGCCGCCCGGTCCGCGCGGGGCTGGGCGGTCACGGCGTAGCCGCCCCCCGTGGCGGCGACGGCGACCGCGAGGGAGCCGAGGAGCCACTTGCCGCGCCGGTTCACGCGGCCTGGCACTTCTTCTGGGCCTCCTCGAAGGCCTGCTCCTGCCCCTCGGGGATCTTCGTGGAGCTCATCGCGTTCCCCTTGAACTCCGGGTCCGGGACGTTGACGCCGTTGTCGCGCATGCACTTGGCCCACTTCAGGGCCTTGTCCTTGTCGGCCTGCGGCATCTCCCCGGTGCCGGGTGCCTGCATCCCGCAGGCCTCGAAGGCCTTCTTGAGGGCTTCGGGGTCCTCGCCGCCGGTGCCGAGGGTCATGCCGCGCGGGTCCTGGCCGGGCTGGGGGTCGGGGGCGTCTATCCCGTGCTCGCGCAGGCACTTGCGTACCCGGAGGGCCTTGTCCGCGTCCTGGCCGGCTCCGGCCTTGCCGTCGCCCTTGCCGGAGGCTCCGGCGTTCTGCCCCGTGGCGTCCTTCCCTCCTCCGGAGGAGCCGGTGCCCGTGCACGCGGTGACGAGGAGGGCCAGGCCGGTGACGACTCCGGCGGCGGTCATGGTCATGGTCGAGGATCGGTTCATGGGGCGGAGCCTGCCGGGGAGGTCGGTTTCGCTTCCTTCACCGATCATGTTTACGACGAGGAAATGCGGCCTTCGAGTAGAGAGGGCACATGCGAGTTCTGGTGGTGGAGGACGAGGAGTTCCTCCGGGAGATGATCGCGGAGGGGCTGCGCCGTGACGCCCTCGCCGTCGACGAGGCGGGCGACGGGCTGGAGGCCCTGCGACGGCTGCGGCTGGGCGAGTACGACGTGCTCGTCCTGGACCGCGACCTGCCCGGGCTGCACGGGGACGAGGTCTGCCGCCAGATCGTGCGGGAGCGGCTGCTGACGCGGGTGCTGATGCTGACCGCCTCGGGGACGGTGCGCGACCGGGTGGAGGGGCTGGGGCTCGGCGCCGACGACTACCTGACCAAGCCGTTCTCCTACGACGAGCTGCTGGCGCGGGTGCTGGCCCTGGGGCGGCGCGCGCATCCGGCGCTGCCGCCGGTCCTGGAGCGGTGCGGCGTCGCCGTGGACACGGCGCGGCGGACGGCCACCCGGGACGGGCGGCGCCTCGCGCTGTCCCGGAAGGAGTTCGCGGTGCTGGAGGCGCTGCTGCGGGCCGAGGGCGCGGTGCTGGGCAATGACGACCTGATCGAGCGGGTGTGGGAGCAGGACACCTCGTACCGGACGAACGCCGTCCGGGTCACGCTCAGCAAGCTGCGGGCGAAGCTGGGCGAGCCGCAGCTGATCGAGACCGTGCCGGGCGTCGGCTACCGGATCGCTGATCCGCTGTGAGAGCGGTGCTCCGTTCCGAGCGCGCCCGTCTCACCGCGCTGTACGGGTCGCTGCTCGTGCTCGCCGGCGGCGGCCTGATCGCCCTGGTCAACATCCTGCTGCGGGGTGGTCTGTACGCCCGGATCAGCGGCGCGGTCACCACGGCCGTGCCGCGCGGCGACTTCGAGAAGGCCCTGACGGAGGAGTGGAGGACCCCGGTCCCGGCCCAGAGACTGCCGCCCGGCGGCCAGGTGCCGAGCCAGGAGCAGCTGAAGGGGTACGCGGTGACCCGCAACCTCTCCGCCGCCGTCGAGCAGGCCGCCCTGCACGAGGTGCTGCTGGTCTCGCTCGTCGCGCTGGCCGTCTTCGCCGTGCTGTCGATCTGGCTGGCCTGGTGGATGGCGGGCCGGGTGCTGCGGCCGGTGGGGGTGATCACGGAGACGGCGCGCCGCCTGTCCGGGGCGAACCTGCACGAGCGGATCGGCCTGCGGGCCCCGCCCGGCGAGCTGAAGCGGCTCGCCGACACCTTCGACGGGATGCTCGACCGGATGGAGAGCCTGGTGGGGGCGCAGCGCCGGTTCGCCGCCAACGCCGCGCACGAGCTGCGCACGCCGCTGGCCGTGCAGCGGGCGGCGGCGGAGATCGGGCTGGCGGGGGATCCGTCACCGGAGAAGGTGGCGCGGATCCGGGAGCGGCTGATCGGGGTCGCGGAGTCCAGCGAGCACCTGATCGAGTCGCTGCTGCTGCTCGCGGTGTCGGAGGAGGGCCTGGAGAGCACCGGGCCGGTGGACCTGGCGGCGCTGGCCGAGGCGGGCCTGGCGGCGACGGCCCACGAGGGGCTGGCGGTGGTCACCGACCTCGCGCCGCTGACGGTCGAGGGCGACCGGGCCCTGCTGGACCACCTGGTCCGCAACCTGCTCACCAATGCCGTGCGCCACAACCGGGCGGGCGGCCGGATCGAGGTGAGCACTTCGCCGGAGCCGGGCGGCGGGGCCCTGACGGTGTCCAACACCGGCCCGGTGATCGATCCGCAGGACGTGCCCCGGCTGCTGGAGCCCTTCCGGCGGCGGGCCGAGCGCCGCCACACGGCGGGCGAGGGCGCGGGCCTCGGCCTGTCGCTCGTCGCCTCGATCGCCCGCGCCCACGGCGCCCGGCTGCGGGCGGAGGCGAATCCCGCGCCGGACGGGGGCATGACGGTGCGGGTCTGCTTCCAGGCCCCGGTCTGAGAGCGGACCGGAGCGGGCGGCGCGTCCGATTCGCCCGATGTGAGCCGTCCCACGGTTCCTTGACCGGGGCGGGCGGCGCTCCCTAGCGTCGAGAGGGCGGCCCGGTGTCCGCTTCCCCGACCGGACGCCCGGCACCGCGTACTTCCGGCGACCGGACCCCACGCAGAGGAGAGCGCGTCCATGGGCATGAGCAGCAGTTCCGCGCACCGCCGGCGGACGGGCGGCGCCGTGGCGGCGGCCGTCCTCGGCCTTCTGGCGGCGGCCGGCGGACCGGCCCTCGCCGCGACGGACGCCTCCTCCCCCGGCCGCTCCCCGGACAAGGACGCCTCCGCTTCCGTCCATGGGGCCGGCTCCGTTCCGCAGGGCATATCCCGGCTCGCCCAGGGCACGGGCCGGGACATCGCGATCACCGTGGACGACGGCCCGGACCCGACCTGGACTCCGCAGGTGCTGCGGGTGCTCCGGCAGAACCACGTCAAGGCCACCTTCTGCCTGGTGGGGACGCGCGCGCGGAAGTACCCGGAGCTGGTGCGGGAGATCGCCGCCGACGGGCACCAGCTGTGCGACCACTCCGTCGACCACGACGAGACCATGGACCACAAGCCGGTCGCCTACCAGCGGGACCAGATCCTGGGCGGCAAGGCCATGATCGAGGCGGCCGTACCGGGCGTCGCGGTGAACTACTACCGCGCGCCGGGCGGCGCCTTCACGCCCGAGAGCCGGGCGATCGCCGCGGAGAACGGGATGCGCCCCCTGGGCTGGAGCGTGGACCCCAAGGACTGGAGCCGCCCCGGCCTGCCGGCCATCGTCTCCGCCGTGGAGGACAAGCTCCCCGCGCGGCCCACGGTCCTCTTCCACGACGGGGGCGGCGACCGCAGCCAGACCGTGGCCGCCCTGGAGCAGTACCTCCCCTGGCTCAGGTCCCACTCCTACACGTTCACCTTCCCGGCGCGGACCGCGCCCTGAGGGACACGCTGAGCGCCGCCGCGAAGGCGGACGGGGAGTCCGCCGAGAGGTAGACGGTCGCCGCGTCCACCCGGCCGGCGCGGCCCAGGTCCAGACGGACGGGCGGGTCGAGGTGCAGGGCGACGTTGACGGCGGCCTCCACCGAGCAGGCCACCGCCCCCGGTTCGCCCGGCACGGGGCGCGGGCCGCGGCCCGGGACGGTGCGGACGACCGGTGCGGCGGAGCGGACCGCCGCGCGGGGCAGCGCCACCTCCCCGAGGAACCCGGTCCGCAGCACCACGTGCGCGTCGTCCACCATGTGCGGATGGCGCAGCAACGAGGCCACCAGGCCCAGCCCGGCCAGGATCATCAGCAGTTCGGTCACCGCGTGCACCACCCGGAGCGCGGGCGGCAGCATCGAGGAGATCACGAACGCCGTCACGACCTCCGTGCCCGCCAGGACCAGCACCAGCTGCCGCGTCGCGGCCGAGTGCCGAAGCCCCGGCGCGGGCCGGCCTGGCGGCAGCCGGCGCCCGAGGGACGCGCCCCACAGCCGTACGATCGCGGCCGCCGTGGGCCTGGGCGTCACCCGGCCCGGCACCGGCTCCTTCTCCGTC
This sequence comes from Streptomyces sp. NPDC000075, assembly GCF_040301925.1. NCBI lineage: Bacteria > Bacillati > Actinomycetota > Actinomycetes > Kitasatosporales > Streptomycetaceae > Streptomyces > Streptomyces sp. NPDC000075. The sequence continues at coordinate 25,729 of NZ_JBEPFL010000039.1, read as the reverse complement.
ACGCGCTTCCCCCGTCCCGTCGGCCCGTCGGTGTCCCCACCAGCTTCGCTGCGGGTCCGGGGCGCCGGAAGTGACGGATGTCAGGTTTCGCGCGGTGGGGCGGCGTAGGCGGCCACGCCCTGGCGGGCCGTGGGGGTGTTGGGGGGGACGCGGAGCCGGTGGGTTCTCGGCCCGGATCCGATCCGGCGTCAGCTCCCCCGCACCGGCCGGGAATCCGGCCGGTGCGGGGATTCCGTGTCCGGCGGCCCGGCGGGCGCGGGAATCATCCCGGCGCGGACTCGGTTTCCCGGTTCCTCACCGCCCTCCTGACCGGCTGTCGCCGCTCGCTCGGCGGCGGCGGTGCGGGCGCGGGCCCACGCGGGATGGCACATGGGGTGACTCCTGTCGTCGTCGTGGCGTCCTCGTCCGCAGGCTAAGTCCGGGTGGTGGCCGCGTGCTTCTCCGATCCTGACCACAGTGCTCGCGGCGGCCCGCACGGAGGGCGGAATTCCGGCGGGGCATACTGGGGCGCGGCCGGTGCGCACACCTTCCGTTCGCCGGTCCCCGCCTGCGGCTTCACCGCCCTGCCGGCGGTCACGTCCACCCTCCCGCGAGGAGCAGCACGCGCATGTCGATACCCCCTCAGCCACCGCCGTACCCGCAGCAGCCGTACGGGCAGCCGGGGCAGTTCGGGCAGCCCGGCCAGCCGGGACAGCCCGGGATGCCCGGGCCCGCGAACCCGTACGGCGGTGCGCAGCAGGGCTGGTACCCGCCGCCTCCGCAGAAGACCAACGCCCTGTCCGTGGTGGCGTTCGTGATGTCGATCGTCTGCGCGATCCCGACCGTTCCGCTGATCCTGGGCATCGTCGCGCTCTCCCAGATCCGCAAGAACGGTGAGAAGGGCAGGGGGCTGGCCATCGCGGCCATCGTGATCCACGGCATGACCATCGCGTTCTACGCGGTCGCGATCGTCCTCGGGCTGTCGGGGGCGTTCGACGAGGGTCCGCGCCCGCAGCGCGACACCCAGGGCCAGGTCACGGCGCCGGGCTCCAGCAAGGTGGAGGACATCCGCAAGGGCGACTGCTTCAACACCGACGACGACCTGGCGAAGACCCAGCGGGGCGACGGCACCCAGGCCCGCCTGTCGGTGCGGACGGTGCCCTGCGACCAGCCCCACGAGGGCGAGGCGTACGCCGTCTTCACGCTGGACGACGGGGTGTTCCCCGGCGCGGAGAAGGTGGTCCGGATCTCCGAGGAGAAGTGCGGCGGGACCGCGCTGACCGGCTACGTGGGCGACGCCGCGAAGCTGCCGAAGAACCTGGAGGTCTTCTACTACTACCCGCAGGCCAGCAGCTGGATCCAGGGCGACCGCACGGTCACCTGCTTCCTGGGCAGCTCCGGCGGTACGAGCACCGGTTCCGCCCGCGGCGGTTCCTGACCCACCGTCCGCGCACCCCCTCGCCGGCCCCGCGCCGTCCGCGCACGCGGTCCGCGTTCGCTCAGGGCCGGTCGCGGGGCCGGCGGGCGCGGGGCGCGGGCCGCTCCGGGCGGTACAGGGCCTCCGGCGGGACGGGCAGGCGGGGTTCCAGCGGGCTGGGGTCGGCCATCAGCCGGCCGAGTCCGGTGAGCGCGTCGGCGGCGAGCCGGCCCAGGACGGCGTCGAAGGCCCCGTACAGGCTGCCGCTCTCCCCGACCAGCAGCACGCAGTTCCCGCGCGCGAACTCCCCCACCGGGTACACCGGCTCGTCCGCCGCCCGGCTCCACGTGCCCACCCAGCCCAGGACGTCCGCTCCCCCTCGGATGTCGATGTCGTCGGGGGTGCCGCCGCGCGGATCGGCGAACGTCAGGTGCAGCCCGCCGAACTCGGCCAGGAACTCGGCCGCCGCGCGCGGTGGGGGCCCGTACCGCTCCACCGTGTCCGGCGCGGGCCCGGGCCCCGAACTGCGGCCGGGCGTCCACCCGGCGGCCCGCAGCACCGCCCGGGCCGCTTCGCGCCAGGCCTCCTCGCGGGGCGTCATGCGTCCACGGACCAGCCGGCGAGCGCCGGGGTCGGCGGGCCGGGCCGATCAGGGAGTCGGCGGGGAGCGGGCACGGTGCGCAGGGTGTCAGTCCTTCTTCTTCGCCAGGTTCTCCACGAGACCCTGGGCCTTGTCGACGGCCGTGTCGATCGTGGCGCTGTGCTTGCCGTCGGTCTTCTGGTCGACGAGGTCGCCGACCTTCTCCAGCCCGGTGGTGATCACGCCGCCGTGCGTCTGGGCGATCTCCTCGGCCTTGTCCTTGAGGTTCTTCAAGGCGTCGAACATGGTGGACCCGTCCCCTCCGGTGGATTGCTGTAAAGGACATGATTTCACGTCATATCCCCAAGCGGGCAGCCGGGGAGCATCCGGACATAGATCCGAAAGGCGACGGGCCATCCGTGTTCAGCCGAGCCGGTCCGCCGCGTAGTACTCCATCGCGGCGCGGTGGTAGGCGGCCAGGCCGGGTGCGATCAGCTCGTACGCGGCGTGCCACTGCTCGTTGTCCGTGCAGGAGCGTGCGAGCGCGAGGTACTCCTCGACGGAGACGGCGCGTATCGCCACCAGCGCCTCGTACTGGGCGTGCACCTCGGTCTGGAGGGGCTCGGCGCCGGCGGGGGCGCCGGCGGCCATCAGTTCGGCGATCCGGATCATCTGGGCCGTGCGGTCGCGGTGCTTGGCCTCGATCTCGGCCGGGGTCGCGCCGGCGGTCCGGCGGCGGACCGCCTCGGCCAGTTCGGGGAAGTCGCGCAGGGTCTCTTCGTACTGGGAGGGCTGGACGCCCTCGAAGAGGTTCTCCGGTCGGTTGATGGTCATGGATCCGCCGTCCTTCCTTGACTGTTCGAGTTCAGTGATCGTGCGGGAGACGGTGCCGGCCAGGGCGTCGAGCCGGTCCCGCTCGGCGAGCAGCCGGCGCAGGTGCCCGCGCAGCGCCTCCACCTCGTCGACCTGCTCGGAGAGGATCCGGCCGATCTCGTGCAGGCCCACGCCCAGCGCTCGCAGGACGAGGATCTGCTGGAGCCGCAGCAGTTGGTGCTCGCCGTAGTGGCGGTGGCCGTTGGCACCGATGCGGGCCGGCGGGAGGAGACCGGTCTCGTCGTAATGGCGCAGTGTCCTGGCGGTCACGCCCGACATGCGCGCGACCTCCGCGATCGGCCAGTCCATCGTCGTCCCCTCACGGGTCTCGCCGGGCCGGTCCCTCCGGCCCCCGGTGGCCACCGTAGAAGCTGCCGCAGCGGCAACTTCAACCCCGGCCGGGGCGGCCGTCCGGGCGACGCCCGGGGAACGGGCCGCCCGGCGCGGCGCGCCTCGGGCCGGCGGGCGGCCTTCGGTGGAGGATCGGTGGGCGGCGGCCCCGCCGGGGGCGCCCGGCACCGCCCCACCGTGTGAAGAGGTCCGGCCATGACGTTGTGCGACGCCCCGCTGTTCCCGTCCCCGGGCCGCGCCCGGGAGGCGCGGTGAGCGCCGGCCGGCCCGAGGGCCGGTACGGCGAGGACGTCTTCCCGCCCGGGCAGGCGGGCGAGGGCGAGCGCATCGACTTCGGCGCCCTCGCGTACGACGACGTCACCATGGCGCGGCTGCGGGCCCTCGGGGCCGGCCCGGGCTGGAGCTGTCTGGACGTGGGCGCGGGGACGGGCACGGTCGCGCGCCGGCTGCTGGACGAGGCCGGGGTGGCGGGTGTCCTCGCCGTCGACCGCGACGTGCGGTTCCTGGCCGCGCGGCCCGGGCTGGAGGTGCTCCGCGCCGACGTCACCGGGCCGGACTTCCTGCCCGGTCGCCGGTTCCGGCTGGTCCACGCGCGGTTCGTGCTGATGCACCTGCCCGAGCGCGAGCGCGTCCTCGCGGCGCTGGCCGACCACGTCGAGCCCGGCGGTGTGCTGGTGGTCAGCGACGCGGTCGACCTGACGAGCGACCGGGCGCCCGGCGATCCGTACGCCGTGGCGATGCGGGCGATGTGGGAGGGGCTGCGGGCCACGATCGGGACGGACGTCTCCGGGGTGCCGTCGTACCCGCGGTTGCTGCGCGCGGCGGGGCTCCTGCCGGTCGCCGCCGAGATGCACGTTCCGCCGCTGGTGCCGGGCAGTCCCATCAGCCGGTTCTGGGCGGACACCTGGGAGCGCGGCCGCGCGGCGATGCTGGGCACCGGCCTGCTGGACGACGCCGGGATCGACGCGGCGGTCCGCTACCTGCGATCGCGGGAGTGCGCCGCGCTATCGGCCGGGATGCTCACGGCCTGGGGGTGGAAGCCCGGCGAGACCCCGTCGGGCTGACCTCCCGCGCCGCCGGTGGAGGCGGGCACCCCGGCGCATGCATGAAACCGGGCGGCGGTGGTAGACGCAGGGCGTTCCCCGTTCGTCAGGGGCCAGGAGGTACTCATGATTGTCTTGGGCGTCATTCTGCTGATCATCGGCTTCTTGACCGGGATCTCGATCATCTGGACGATCGGCGTGATCCTCGTCGTCATCGGCCTCGTGCTGTGGGTGCTGGGCGCCGTGGGGCACGCGGTGGGAGGCCGTAGGCACTATTGGTGACCGTGACCTCGACCGCCGCATCGCATGGTGCGGCACACCGTCACGGCACCCCCTCCCCGCTCCCCCGGCGGCCCCCCGCCGCCGGGGAGCCCTGCGCTGGCGGGAGCGGCGGGACGCCTTCCACCGGGACCCGTATCCGGTCTACGAGCGGGCCCGGCGGGCCGGGCCCACGGCTCGACGGCTCCCGGCCCGGGCTCGTCAGGGCAGGGTCCAGTGGAACTTGCCGCCGCTGACCCAGCGGACCTCGTCCAGGTCGTCGAGGTCGTGGATGGTGACCCCCGCCTCGGCGGCGATCAGCAGGACGTCCGTCATCGACGTCGCCCGGCCGACGATCTCTCCGTCGAGCTCGACGATCCGGAAGGGCGGGTCACCCGGCTGGACGCCGAGGACGGTGAAGCGCGCCGGGGAGATGTGGGGTGCCGATCCTTCAGTCATGGGAAAACGGTTCCACGAGGTGGGCGGTGACGGGCGCGGCGACACGTTTCCGGGCGCCGATCCGCCGCTCCCGGCGCCCCGGGCGTTCCTCATCCCGCGCGGACGAGCCCTTCGACGGCGCGCAGGACCCGCCGCGCTCCGTCCTCGCTCCGCATGTGCCGCGCGGCCGCGCGGGCGGCCCCGGCGTACGTCTCCCGGCGCACCGCCCGGTCGAGGGCGCCGGCCAGGCCCTCGGCGGTGAGGGAAGCGTAGGGGAGCGGCGCGGTGGCGGCGCCGATCGCGGCGAGGCGGCGCGCCCAGAACGGCTGGTCCGCCGTCACCGGGACGGTCACGGCCGGGATTCCGGCGCGCAGCCCGGCCGCCGAGGTACCGGCCCCGGCGTGGTGGACGACCGCGGCGAGCCTGGGGAACAGGAGGGCGTGGGGGACGTCGCCGACGGTGAGGACGTCCGGGCCGGCGTCCGCCGCGAGCCCGGCGGCCCCGCTCTGCAGGATGCCGCGCAGCCCGGCCCGGCGCAGGGCGCGCACGGCGAGTTCACCGAGTCGCTCGCCCTCGCCCGCGGCCATGCTGCCGAAGCCGATGAGGACGGGCGGGGGGCCGGCGTCGAGGAAGTCCGCGAGCCGCGCGGGGAGCCGGCGTGCCGGGTCGACGTGGGGCCACCAGTTGCCCACGGCCTCCAGGCCGGGCCGCCAGTCGGAGGGGGCCGGGACCAGGGCCGTGCTGTAGCCGTGCAGGACGGGCCAGTGCGCCCGTTCCGTCCGCCGGCGCATGGCGGAGGCGGAGAGCGGCGGCAGCCCGAGGCGCTCGCGCAGCCGGGCGGCGCCCGGCTCGCTGATCCGGTCGGCCATGCGCAGGGCGAGCCGTCCGGCCGCGCGGTTGCCGAACCGGCCCAGGGAGCGGGCGCCGGTGACGACGGGCGGGAAGTCGCCGGTGGGGGCGGTGGGCTGGAGGTAGACGCCGAGGGCGGGCGTACCCGTGGCCTCCGCCAGGTGCCAGCCGAGGGGGGCCGTGGTGGCCGACAGCAGGAGCAGGTCCGCCCCCTCTCCGACGGCGTCGGCGAAGCCCTGGCCCAGCTCGGTGAGGAACGCGGAGGCGGTACGCATCAGTTCGCGCCGGTCGGTGACGTCTCCGCGCGGCCGGGTGTCGCCCGGCAGGGCCCGGAACTCCAGGCCCGCCGCCCGCACCAGGGTGGCGAAGGGGGCGGTGGCGGCGAGCGCGACCTCGTGGCCGGCGGCGCGCAGCGCGGCGCCCAGGCCCGTGTAGGGGTCGACGTCCCCGCGTGATCCGGCTGCGGCGATCAGTATCCTCATCGGTCCTCGCCCTCCGTGGTGCGGGTGCCGGCACGGCGGTCGGCGTTGGCGTGGACGGCCTCGCGCAGGTACCCGGCGAGGCCCGGGCGCTGCTGTGAGGGGGGTACGACGAGGGCGAAGGCGCGGGGGTCGGCGAGGAAGTCGTCCGCGATGCGGCGGTGCATGGCGGGGGTGCAGGAGGTGAACCAGCGCGAGACGTGCAGGCGGTGTTCCTCGGCGAGGTCCAGGGCGCGTTCGCCGCCGGCCGGTTCCCCTTCGTCGAAGGCGGCGAGCAGTTCGGCGCGCCAGGCGCCGGCCTCGCGCATGAGCCGGCGCCAGTCCTCCTTGGTGTGGGCGGCGGCGCGTGCCATCGCCTCGCGGCCGCCCTCCGAGGCGGTCCACTTCCGTTCCGCCTCCGTGGCGTAGCTGAGGTCGAAGGCGATCTCCCCGAAGACCTCGAAGCGTTCCTCGGGGGTCAGCTCGACCCCCGTGCGCTGGACCTCGACGGCCCGGGCGGCCACCTCGGCGAGCCGCTGGAGCCTGCTGATCTCCTCGGTGAGCCGGCGCTGCCGGGCCTCCAGGTGCTCCAGGGCGTTCGCCTGCGGATCGTCGAGGATCGCGGCCGTCTCCTCCAGGGTGAAGCCGAGTTCCCGGTAGAAGAGGATCTGCTGGAGGCGCGCCAGGTCCGCGTCGTCGTAGAGCCGGTAGCCGGCGTGGCTGCGGCTGCCGGGCGAGAGCAGCCCGGCCCTGTCGTAGTGGTGCAGCGTACGCACCGTCACCCCGGCGAACGCCGCGACCTGTCCCACCGAATAGCTCATACCGTGCCACCTGCCCTTTCGTCGGGGTCCAGCCTGGAGCCTGACGTGGGGGGAGGGTCAACCGCGGCCGGTGGTCAGCGCCTCAGTTCGGCGGCCAGGAGGTCCATCAGCAGGCCGTCGTGCCAGGTGCCGTCCGGGCCGCGCTCGTACTGGCGCATGATGCCGACCGGCCGGAAGCCGACCTTCTCGTAGCAGCGGATGGCCGGGGCGTTGTCGGCCGCCGGGTCGATGACGAGGCGGTGGTGGCCCAGGTCGTCGACGAGGTGGCGGGCGAGGGTGCGTACCGCGTCCGTGCCCAGGCCCCGGCCGTGGACGGCGGGGTCGAGGAAGAGGTCGATGCCGGCGTGCCGGTAGTCCGGCTCGTCCTCGGAGTGCCACTGGATCATGCCGACGATCCGCTCCCCGTCGCGGATGGTGAGGCAGACCGTGCCGGGGTCCTCGAGGTCTCCGGCGATCTCCGCCTCCAGGTCGTCCTCGCCCCGCCACCGCGCGCGGACCTCGGGGGTGGCCCGGATGGCGGCCAGGACGGGGATGTCCTCGGTGAGGGTGGGGCGCAGGACGACGGAGGAACCTCGCAGCACGGTCATGAGCAGGCAGGGTATGCGACCGGGAGCCGTCACCAGCCCAGCACGGGGGCCACGTCGAAGATCGGGGGCAGGGTGCCGCGGGGATCCAGGTTGACGAACGTGTGGCCGTACAGGGCCGTCCGCTCGCCCATCGGGAGGTCCCGCAGGACCGCCGGTTCGCCCGCCTGGGCGCCGGTGCGGGGGTCCAGCTCCCACAGGTGGGCGTAGGCGCCCTCGGAGACCACGGCGAAGCGGCCGCCGCGGCCGGCGGCCAGGGTGCGGACCCACGAGTCGTCGCCGAGGGGGCGGCTCCACAGCAGGTGACCGTCCGTCAGCGAGAAGGCGGCCAGGACCTCGCGCTGCTCCCGCTCCGGGACGGCCACGACCAGGACGTCCCCGACGCGGAGCCGGCGGTCGTCTTTCGACGGGACGTACGGGGATTCCCCGTCCTGGTGGCTGCGGCCCTCAGCGTCGAAGGCGAGCAGGCGGTCGCCCGCGATGACGGCGGCGGCCGGCGCTCCCCGCACGAGGCGCGCCGGTTCGATCCCGGACGGGAGCGGGATCTGCCGGGCCCGGGCACCGGTGGCGGCGTCCAGGGTGAGGAGTTCGGTGCCGGACGCGGAGCGGGTGACGGCCAGGACGCGGTCGGGGCCGGCCAGGAGGTCCGTGGCGGTGGCTCCCTCCGGGAGCGGGGAGCGCCAGCGTTCGGCGCCCGTGCGCAGGTCGTGGGCCACCACGGCGCCGCCCGCAGCGGTGACGGCGAGGGAGCCGCCCGCGGACACCGTGCCCGACGGGGCGGCCAGGGCCTTCGTCCACAACTCCCGGCCGCTGTCCAGGTCCACCGCCCTGACGCGGGCGCCGCAGGCGCCGTCCCACGCGTAGAGCAGCAGGCCGGTGCCGGAGGGGGTCTGCGCGCTCATGGCGCAGATCTCCGACCCGTCCGGGGACGGGCCGAGGCGCCAGCCGTGGCGGCCCTCCCCGTTGTACCGGGTCACCCCGTCGGTACGGACGCGGATCACGGAAGCGGAGCCGGGCTCGCCCCAGGAACCCAGCGGGCTGCCGGCCGCCGGGCCCTCGGGGGCCTGGTAACCGAACAGGGTCAGGTGCGGTCCGCGCAGCCAGGAGAACCCCTGCCAGGCGGGCACCAGCGCGGCGAGGGCGACGAGGACGGCCAGCGTCCAGCCGGCGGCGGAGCGGTGGGCGCGGGCCCGCGCCACCGCCCACCACAGCAGGCCCGCCGCGGCCGAGGCGGCGCACGCCCACAGCAGCAGCCACCCGAGCCCGCGCGGGCAGCCGCCGGCGCTGCACACGGTCTCCGTCATGTCGACGAGGAGCGACTTCACGCACAGGACGGCGTACAGCAGCGCCACCGCGGTGAACGCGCAGGCCCCGACGAGCCGCGCTACCGCGGACACCCGCCCCGTACGCGGTGAACTGCCTTCCACGACTTCCCCCACCTGCCCGGACGCCCGTGTGCGGACGTCCGGCGAACGCTGTTAGTTTCGGACTCCATCCGTCTCTGAAAGTAGTCGACGTGCTCGTAGTCCGATCGGTCGCCCTGTTCGCCGCCGCCGCCCTGTTCGAGATCGGTGGCGCCTGGCTGGTCTGGCAGGGGGTGCGGGAGCACCGGGGGTGGGCGTGGATCGGTGCGGGGGTGATCGCGCTCGGCGTCTACGGGTTCGTCGCGACCCTTCAGGAGGACGCGAACTTCGGCCGGATCCTGGCCGCGTACGGCGGGGTGTTCGTGGCCGGGTCGCTCGCCTGGGGCATGGTCCTCGACGGCTACCGCCCGGACCGGGCGGACGTCATCGGGGCCGTCATCTGCCTCCTCGGCGTCGGGGTGATCATGTACGGGCCGCGCGGCTAGCCGGCGTACGGCACGCCCGGCGTACGTCACGCCCGGCGTACACCACCCCCGGCGTACGCCACGCCCGGCGGCCGGAAACCCTCGGCGGGGCGTCCCCCTGCGGCCGAGACTGGGCCGATGGACATCGGAATAGCCCTGCCCCAGTACGGCGGCCACGCCCGCCCCGAGTGGATCGTGCCGTTCGCCCGTCAGGCCGAGGAGGCCGGCTTCGGCTGGCTGTGGGTCGGTGACCGGGCCCTCGCGCCGGTCTCGCCGAGCGACCTGTACCCCGGCCACACGGCCGAGGACCCGTATCCGCCCGGGTTCCGCACCTTCCTCGACCCGCTGACCGTGCTGACCGCCGCCGCCGGTGCGACCACCCGGGTCCGGCTCGCGACCAGCACCCTCAACGCCCCCTGGTACCCGCCGCCGCTGCTGGCCCGCACCCTCACCACCCTCGACGTGATCAGCGCGGGACGGCTGGTCGCCGGGCTGGGCATCGGCTGGCTGCGCGACGAGTACACCGCCGTGAACGCCGACTTCACCCGGCGCGGCGCCCTGCTGGACGAGGTCCTCGACATCCTGCACGGCTACTGGACGCGCGAGGTGTTCGGCCACGAGGGCCCGCGGTGGAAGATCCCCGAGTCGTACGTCGGCCTGCGCCCCGCCCGGCCCGGCGGGCCGCCCGTGCTGCTCGGCGGCGTCTCCGCCGCGGCGATGCGCCGGGTCGGCCGCCGCGCCGACGGCTGGGCCGGGGTGCTCCTGCCGCCGGACATGGCGGCGGGCCTGTGGGACACCGCGCGGCGGGCCGCCGAGGAGGCCGGCCGGGATCCGGGGGTGCTGACCCGTCACATCCGGCACAACGTCCGGCCGGGTACCGGGGCCGACGGGATCGCCGCCGTGCTCGACGGTGTACGGGCCTCCGGCGCGGACAGCGCCTTCATCGACCTCCAGCAGTGCGTGGCCGGGCCCGAGGAGGCCCTGGAACTCGGGGTCGCGGCGCTGGAACGCGTCCAGGCGGGCTGACCGGGCCGGGCGCCGTCAACGCCGGCGAGCCGCCGGGCCGGTGGGCACGGCGCCGTGTTCAGGCGGCGCGGCGGCCCCGGGCGGCCCAGGCCCTCGCGTGCAGCGCGATCGTGCCGTCCGCCGCCCGGGGCAGCGCGGCCCTCAGCCGTTCGCGCAGCCGGGCGCGGTGGTCTTCGGGAAGGCCGGCCAGGTAGGCGGGGGCCGGTCCCTGGCCGCCGAGGAAGGGGGTCCAGTAGTCCGCGAAATCGCGGAAGGGGGTGGGTACGCGGGTCTCCTCGGTCCGCACGTCCCGGAGTCCCGCGCCGGCCAGGAGCCCGCCCAGCGCCGCCCGGGTGCACAGGGGGAAGCGGACGGCCTCGTCCAGGGCGCGGGCCCCCGGGTCCAGGGCGGTCGCGGCGTCCCAGAAGGCGCGGATGGCCTCCATCCCGCCCTCCCCGTAGTCCCAGAGGTAGACCCCCACCAGGCGGCCGGGGCGCACGACGCGCACCATCTCGGCGGCCGCCCGGGCCGGATCGGGAACGAAGTTGAGGACGAGGCCGCTGACGACCGCCGAGGCGCTGGAGCCGGTGAACGGCAGGTGCTCGGCGTCGGCCCGCAGGAACCGCGCCCGCCGGTCGGCGACGTGCCGGCGGGCGTAGGCCAGGTAGTCCTGCGACGGGTCGACGCCGATGACGTCGGCGGGTTCGGCCGCGTCCAGCACCGCCTGGGTGACGGCGCCAGTTCCGCATCCGACGTCACGCCAGCTGCCGCCCGGGGCCGCGTCCAGCCGGCGGACGAACCGGGCGGCCACCAGGCGGCTCCACCGTCCGACGTACGGCTCGTACGCCTCACCCGCCGCCCACATCGGCCCCTGCCTCTCCGGACCCGCGCCCGTCCGTGTCCCCGTCCGCATCCCCATCCGGGCCATGATGCCGGGCGGCCCGCCCGGGGGACGGCGGCGCACCGGGGGCGGGTACCTCAGCCGGCCCCGTCGGCGGCGGTGAGGGAGCGGAAGCGGTCCGGGAGGGAGCGGAGCCAGGCCGCCCGCTCGGCGGCGATCTCCCTCAGCCGGGCGTCGTCGTTGCGGGCGACGAGATGGCCCATGTAGCGCTCGTCGAAGCGGGTGTACTCCCGGTGCAGCGCCTTCAGGGCCCGTGCCACCCGCCGTTCGTCGGCCTGCACGAGGAAGGCGAGGTGGGCGGCGTGGGCCTTCCAGCGGCCCTCGACGGCCTGGCGCAGCAGGCCGACGAGTTCACCGTCGCGGTCGAGGAGGTCCAGCAGGTCCTCCGAGGGCAGGCCGAGGGCGTCCGCCAGGAGCAGGGTCTGGTGGTCGGTGCCGGCCCACCGGTGCTCGGCCTCGGCCCTGGCGTACGCGTACGGGTCCATGCCGATGCGCAGGGCCAGGCGTTCGGCGGTGAACCCGCGCGCCAGGCGGTGTTCGCGCAGGGTGGCGGGCCGTACGGCCATGAGGACCGCGACCGGGCACCACAGGGCGTCGGCCAGGGCGAGGAGCTCGGGTTCGGACGGGGCGTGCGTCCCGGCTTCCCAGGCCTGGACGGCTTCCGGCGGCCGGTCCAGGCCCAACTGGGCCATGGCGGCGGCGGCCTGGGCGGGTGTCATGCCCAGGCGCAGTCGCGCGGCCCGGGCCTCGGCGGGGGAGAACGGGGGTGCGGACACGGGCGGATCACCTCGCCGGCCGGGCGTCGGCGAAGGCGTCCCAGTCGATCTCCTCCCGCACCGTGCGGTCGGCCGGGGTGTGGAAGAACAGGTTCAGCAGGACGGCGGTGAGGCTGCCGAGGGTGATGCCGCTGCCCAGGACGGCCCGCAGTTCCACGGGCATCTGCGCGAAGAACGGGCCCACGACCGCCGGCAGCATCGCGGCGCCCAGGCTGAGCGCGAGGATCAGGGCGTTGCGCTCCTCGCGCAGGTCGACCTTGGCGAGGATCTGGATGCCGACGGTGGCGACCATCCCGAACATGGCGACGGCGGCGCCGCCGAGGACCGGGTGCGGGACGGAGGCGACCACCGCGCCGGCCTTGGGGACCAGGCCCAGGAGGATCATCAGGAATCCGGCGGCGACCACGACGAACCGGCTGGTGACCCGGGAGATCCGGACCAGGCCGATGTTCTCGGCGAAGGCCACGTAAGGGAAGGAGTTGAACACGCCGCCGAGGACGGTGGCGACGCCGTCGGCGCGCAGTGCGCGGCCGACCGTCTCGCCGTCGACCTCGCGGCCGGTGATCTCGCCCATGGCGTACACGTCTCCGGTGGTCTCGACCATGGTGATCACCATGACGACGACCATCGCGAGCATCGGGAAGAGGTGGAACTGCGGTACGCCGTAGTGGAACGGGGTGCTCACGCCGATCCAGTCGGCCTGCTCCACCGCGCCGAGGTCGGCGTCGCCGAGCAGCCAGGCCGCGGCCGTCCCGCCGACGAGGCCGAGCAGGATCGCGACGCTGCGCAGGAACGGTCCGCCGAAGCGGGACAGGAGCAGGATGAGCAGGAGGGTGCCGCCGGCGTACGCGAGGTGCTCCGGGGCGCCGTAGCCGGGCTTGCCGAGCAGGTCGGAGCCCCCGCCGACGTCCTGGAGGGCGACGGGTATCAGCACGATGCCGATGACGGTGAGGAGGGTGCCGGTGACGATCGGGGGGAAGTACTTGGCGAGCCGTCCGACGAACGGCGCGAGCAGGAAGGTGGCGATCCCGCCGGTGATCACGGCGCCGTAGACCACCAGCAGTCCGGCGGTGCCGCCGCCCGCGCCCTGGCCGATGGCGATCATGGGGGAGACGGCGGTGAAGGTCGCGCCCTGGACGAGCGGGAGGCGGGCGCCGATCCGCCAGAAGCCCCAGGCCTGGATGATCGTGGCGATACCGGCCGTGACCAGGTCGGCGTTGATCAGGTAGACGAGTTCGCGGGGGGAGAGTCCCAGGCTGTTGCCCAGGATGATCGGTACGAGGACCGCGCCGGCGTAGAACGCCAGGACGTGCTGGAAGCCGTACAACGACAGCTGGGAGAACGGGGGGACCACGTCCACGGGGTGCTGGGCGGCTGCCGGGGTACGTCGGCGCGAGGCCAGTGGTGCCATCTCTGCCTTGCCTTCGAGGGTAGGTGAATGAGAGGGGGCGCGACGCGGGGTCGCGTGAAAAGGGGGGAATCGCCTCGGAGAAGGGCGCGTGACGGCGACCGCTCGGATCGGGCGGCTCGCGGGGCGTGGGACGGCACGGGGTTGCCGGTGCTCGTCCGGGCGCGGTGAGGCGGAACGGGGCCGATACTGTCGGAGGCCTTGCGGTTACGCAAGTCGTCGGCCGTGATTCTCTTAGTGAAACCCGTAGGTAACTTGCGAATCCATGGCGAGGCGGCTTCTTTGCTTCGGATTCCGTTGCACCGGGCGCCTTCTCGCAACTGTCCCCCGGGCGGCGCGACTTCGGGGCGGCTACGTTCGCGGAAGGCGCCGCCGCGCGGCCAGGAGCGTGCTGAGGCCGAGGAGGAGCACTGCGGTCAGGGCGGGCTTCCAGGGCGAGCCGTCACCGGCGAGCACCGGGGACAGCCGGCGCCGGGCGTCGTACGCGACGCGGACCCGCGCGCCCCGGGAAAAGGAGGCCGGGGCGTCCTTGAGCTCGTCCGGGTAGCCTCCGGGGCAGTCCAGCTCCAGGCGGTACACCGTCCTGTCCGCACCGCCCTCGCCGAACGAGGGCTCCGCCTTCGTGCGCACCTCGCGGACGGTACAGGTGGCCGTCTCGCCCCGCGCGGCGGTCCCCTCGACGACCGCCACCGTGGACAGCAGCCCCAGGGCGAGGAACAGCGCGCCGAAGAGACCGCCGGCTCCGCGCACCGGCACGAAGTACGCCACCGCCGCGCCGAGGACCAGCACCGCCCCGCCGGCGAGCGCCAGGGAGGAGGGCGGGGGCGCGGAGCCGCCGAAGCACCAGCGGGCCCAGACGTACACGAGCGCGGCGGCGGCCACGGGCAGCACCGCCACGGCGGCCCGCCCCCTCCCCGGTTCCTCCTCCGGCATGCCCATCACCCCTCCCCCACCCCCGGACGCGCGCCGGGGCTCCGCCGGTTGCGCGTCGCGCCGGACGCGACGGGGTCAGGACGTCGCGGTCAGGGCTTCGACGTCAGGACGTCGCGGTCAGGGCTTCGAGGTCAGGGCCAGGGACTGCGGGGCGGCCTGCTCCGGCTCCGGGGCCGGCGGGGCCACCTGCTGGGACACCTGCGGGGTGGCGGGGCGCCGGGCGGCGGAGGGCCTGCGGGCCGCGGGCCGGGCGGCCGGCGCCTCCGGCTCGTTCCACAGGCTGAGGTAGCGCTCGCCGGTGTCCGGCAGCAGGGTGACGATCGACGCGCCGACGTAGTCCGGGTGGGCGGCCAGCCGCGCGGCGGCGTGGGCGACGGCGCCGGAGGAGACACCGGCGAAGATGCCCTGGCGGCGGGCGAGCTGCCGGGCGGCGGTCAGCGCCTCCTCATCGGTGACCGTCACCACGCTGTCGATCAGCGAGACGTCGGTGGTGGGGGCCACGAAGCCGCCGTTGAGGCCGGGGATGCGGTGCAGGCCGCCCACGCCCTGGGTGAGGACCGGGGAGTTCTCCGGCTCGACCGCGACGACGCGGATCTCCGGGTTCTGCTCCTTGAGGTACCCGGCCGTGCCGCTGAGGGTGCCGCCGGTGCCCACGCCGCAGACCAGGACGTCGACGCGGCCCTCGGTGTCGGTCCAGATCTCCGGGCCGGTGGTCTCGTAGTGGGCCCGGACGTTGTCGGCGTTCTCGTGCTGGCAGGGGAACCAGGAGTTCGGGGTCGCCGCGTGCAGCTCCCCCGCCTTGGCGATCGCGCCGGAGTAGCCCTGCTCGCGCGGGGTCCGCACGATCTCCGCGCCGAGCGCCCTGAGCAGGGCGATCCGCTCGGGGGTGGCGCTGTCGGGCAGCACGATGACGCACCGGTAGCCGCGGGAGGCGCAGAGCGCGGCCAGGGAGATGCCGGTGTTGCCGGACGTCGCCTCGATGACCGTGCCGCTGCCGGGGGTGAGTTCACCGCGCTGCTCGGCGGCCCGCAGCATGTAGAGGGCGGCGCGGTCCTTGCTGGTGGACATCGGGTTGGCGGCCTCGAGCTTGGCCAGCACCTGCGTACCCGGGGCGGTGTCCTCGAAGTGGAGGCGGATCAGCGGGGTCGAGCCGATCAGGTCCTCGATGCTGTCGGCTATGGGGCGCGGCTTACGGCTTTCCACGTGTGGTTCCTCACAAGTCGGGTCGTGCGGCTGCCTGTCGGGGGTGGTCGTACGGTCCGCCCGTACGCCGACGCAGTCTTGGTGGGGGGAGGGTGCGAGGCGGGGAGGCAAGCGAGGGTGGGGGCGGACTACCAGGAGCCGGCCGAGGCCGTCACCGCGTACAGGTCCTCCATGGGCTGGGGCTGCTCGCCCACGGCCTTGATGACGGCGGTGGCGGCGAGCACGCGGGCTCCCGGGGGGACGTCCTTGTTGACGAGGGCCTGCGCGCCGATGACGGCGTGCTCGCCGATGGTGACGGGGCCGAGGACCGTCGCGTTCGTGCCGAGCACGACGTGGTGGCCGACCACGGGGTGGCGGCGTTCGCCCGCGGGCCGCTTGTTGTCGCTCCACCAGCCGACCGCGCCGAGGGTCACCTGGTGGTAGATGGTGACGTCGTCCCCGACGACCGCGGTCTCGCCGATCACCACGGCTGCGCCGTGGTCGATGAACACCCGCCGGCCGAGGACGGCGCCGGGGTGGATCTCCACGGAGGTCTTGCGGCGGGCCTGCCAGGCGATGACGCCTGCCGTCATGCGCATGCCACGCCGGTGCAGGCGGTGGGCCACGCGGTGCGCCCACAGGGCGGGCAGGGCCGCGTGCAGCAGGGCCTCGCGGCGGTTGCGCATGGAGGGGTCCTGGGCGACGACGACGTCCAGGTCCTCCTTCATGATCGCGAACAGGCCGGGTTCCTTGTCACGCGCCATCAGACCAGCACCTCCGCACGCGTCCCGGCGGCGGCGAGCGCCGCACGGGTCAGGCTCTCCAGCCGGGCCACGAGCTCCGGGTCCGTGTAACGGCCGTCCTCGGTGGGCGCCTTGGCGGCGCGGGCGACACCGACGGGCTCGTGCCCGACGACCCGGGCACCGCAGCGCTCGAGCACGGCGACCAGCCCGGCCTGCGCCTCGACGCCGCCGCGCCCGCCGGGGGAGGCACTGGCCACGGCGGTCACCCTGCCGGCCAGCGGGCTCGGAGTCTCGCCCTCCGCCCGGGACAGCCAGTCGAGGGCGTTCTTCAGCGCGCCGGGCATCGCGCCGTTGTAGGAGGGGGTGCTGATGAACAGCAGGTCGGCTCCTGCGACCAGGTCCTTGGCGGCGCGCACCGCCGCCGAGCCGTCGGCGAGCTCCAGGCCCGCCTCGTAGTACGGCAGTTCCGCGACGGCGAGGTCCGCCGTCTCGTGCGCACCGGGAAGGCCCGCCAGGATGTGGCGCACCGTCTCCAGGACGGTGGTGTTCAGCGAGTCCCGTCGGGTACTGCCCGACATCAGAACGATCTTCACCAGGGGAACTCCTTTGTTTCTCGGCCTCCCGGTCGGCAGGCTTCGCGCACGCACGGGACGGGTGGTCCCGGCCGGACCGCCGCGCCCGGGCCGGAGCGGCGAGGGAGTGCGTACGCCGTCCGCCCCGCGTCTTCGTCGTTACGGTGCCAGCGGCGGCCGCAGCCGGGCTCGACCACGACTCGCACCACCCCGGAGAACCACTCGAGGCCCGACCCGCTCCCGTGCGGGGCGATAGGTGACGGGTTGACGCACGGGGCGTCGGGGGTGGTCTCGTTGGAGTGATCGCCGGTGGGTCCGCGTGATCTTGGAGGGGGTTCCCGTCCAGGATGCGGGCATGCCTCCCCACTCCGCGCGGCTGCGCCGCGCCCTCGTCCCGTTCGTCGCCGCCGTCGCCCTGCTGACCACGGCGGCCTCCTCCTCGGCCGCCGCATACGAGCAGTGCGGTTCGGTCATCACGGCACCGCTCGCCCCGCCCGTCCCCGCCGACGACCCGTGTCCCAGCACCGACCCGGTCGTCTGCCGGATCCGGGTGCTGCCGATGGACCAGAAGGTGGAGGCCCAGCGCACCCGGATGAGCTACCACCGCCTCCTGGA
The DNA here is from genome assembly GCF_040301925.1 of Streptomyces sp. NPDC000075. Lineage (NCBI taxonomy): Bacteria > Bacillati > Actinomycetota > Actinomycetes > Kitasatosporales > Streptomycetaceae > Streptomyces > Streptomyces sp. NPDC000075. The sequence continues at coordinate 8,115 of NZ_JBEPFL010000039.1, read as the reverse complement.
GGACATGCACCGCACCGCCGCCGACATGCGGGCGGCCGGCGCCTCGGAGGAGGAGGTCGCCCGGGGGCTGGTCGACATGCGCAACCAGGCCAAGGAGATCACCCGGGCCGGCATGACCCCGGAGGAGGTCCGCATCCTGGAGGAGCGCAACATCGCCAAGTACGGCAACCCGCTCGGCCCGACGGCGGACCAGCTGTACGCCAAGTACGGCTCCTGGGAGAAGGTCGGCGAGGCCTCGATGCGGACCAGCTACGCCGTCGACCGGGAGCTCAGCCTCGAGTACCGCCCCTGCCCCGTGTAGTACGCACGCGCCCGCGCCGCCCGCCGTCCATCCCCGCCGTCGCGCGCCTGACCGGCCCGGGGCGGGCGGCGGGGTTACCGTCGCGGCATGGACGGTGATCGCCGAGGGTGGCGCGAGTGTTCGCTCAGCGGAGCGGTGTTCGCCGTGTGCATGACCGGCACCACGCTGCCCACTCCGCTCTACGGCCTGTACCAGGAGAAGTTCTCCTTCTCCGAGCTGACCGTGACCGTCGTCTACGCGGTGTACGCCTTCGCCGTGATCGGTGTCCTGCTGCTGGCCGGGAACGCTTCGGACACGGTCGGCCGGCGGCCGGTGCTGCTGACCGGTCTGGCCTGCGCGGCGGGAAGCGCCGTCTGCTTCCTGTCGGCCACGGGGCTGCCCTGGCTGTACACGGGGCGGCTGCTGTCGGGGCTCTCCGCCGGGCTGTTCACCGGCGCCGCGACGGCCTACGTCCTCGAACTGGCCCCGGAGGGCGGCGCGGCCCGCGCCACGTTCGTCGCGACGGCCGCCAACATGGGCGGCCTCGGCTGCGGTCCGCTGCTCGCCGGGCTGCTGGCCCAGTACGCCCCGGGGCCGCTGTACCTGCCGTTCGCCGTGCACCTCGCCCTGGTGGCCGGGTCGGCCGTGGTGCTGCTGAGGCTGCCGGAGACCGTACGGGAGCGGGGCCCGCTGCGCGCCGTACGGCCGCAGCGGCCCGGTCTGCCCGCCGGGGTCCGGCCGGTGTTCGGGCCGGCGGCGATCGCCTCGTTCGTGGGCTTCGCCCTGTTCGGGGTGTTCACCTCGGTCAGCCCGGCGTTCCTCTCCGAGTCGCTGGACGTGCACGACCGCGCGCTGAGCGGGCTGGTGGTCGCGCTGGCCTTCTTCTCCTCCACCGCCGGACAGCTGGCCGTCGGCCGGGTCGGCACGGGGCGTTCGCTGCCGCTGGGCTGCGCCGGGCTGCTGGTCGGCCTGGCGCTGCTCGCGGGGGCGCTGCGCTGGGACCTGCTGGTGCTGGTGGTGCTGAGCGCGCTGGCCGGGGGCGTCGGTCAGGGGCTCGCGTTCCGGGGGGCACTGTCCGCGGTGGCCGCCGCCTCCCCGGAGGACCGGCGCGCCGCGGTGATCTCGACGCTGTTCGTGGTGGCGTACTTCGGCATCTCGGTGCCGGTGATCGGTGTGGGGCTGCTGGTGGGGCCGGTCGGGCTGGAGGGCGCCGGGCTGGTGTTCATCGCGTGCATGGCCGTGCTCGTCTCGGCCGCCGGAGCCTACCTGCTCCGGCGGCCGGTGCGGACGGACGGCTGAACGGGCCCCGCCCCCCGGGCCGTCAGTCCTGCGTGCCCCGGCCGTCACTGCGTCGCATCCGGGCCTTCGCCGTCTTCGGGGCCCGGCGCCGGGGCGGCGGCCGGGTCCAGGACGCGGTTGAGGAAGTCGCGGGTCCGCTCCTGGGTCGGCCGGGTCACCACCTGCTCCGCCGGACCCTGTTCGACGATGACGCCGCCGTCCATGAACACGACCCGGTCGGCGACCTCCCGGGCGAAGCTCATCTCGTGGGTGACGACCATCATCGTCATCCCCTCCCCCGCCAGCACCCGCATCACCGACAGCACCTCGCCGACGAGTTCGGGGTCGAGCGCCGAGGTGGGCTCGTCGAAGAGCATCACCTCCGGCCCCATCGACAAGGCGCGGGCGATCGCCACGCGCTGCTGCTGCCCACCCGAGAGCTGGGCGGGGTAGGCGTCCGCCTTCGCGGCGAGGCCCACGCGCTCCAGGTTCTCGCGGGCGACGGCGGCGGCCTCCGCCTTGTCGCGGCCCAGGACCCGACGCTGCGGGAGGGTGAGGTTGGCGGTGACGCTCACGTGCGGAAAGAGGTTGAACTGCTGGAAGACCATGCCGATGCGGCGGCGCGCGGCGTCGATGTCCACGTCGGGATCGGTGAGCTCCGTGCCGCCGACGAAGACCCGGCCCCCGCTCGGTTCCTCCAGCAGGTTCACGCAGCGCAGCAGGGTGGACTTGCCCGAGCCCGAGGGCCCGATGACGCACACCACCTCGCCCCGGGCGACGTCCAGGTCGATGCCGCGCAGGACGTGGTTGTCACCGAAGGACTTGTGCAGCCCCCGGATCTCGATCTCCGCGCGGTCCGCGCCCATGGTGTCCGCCGCCGTTCGCGTCGTCCGTGACATCGTCTCCCCTTCTCACGTGGCCTTGTCCGCGCGTGCCTCCAGGCGGCGGACCACGAAGCTCAGCGGTACGGTCACCAGGAGGTAGCACAGGCCCGCGACCAGGATCGGGGTGGAGTTGGCGGTCTGGCTGGCGAGGTCCCGGCCGAACTTGGTCAGCTCCCTCTCCTCCAGGGTGACGCCCAGGAACAGCACCAGCGAGGAGTCCTTGAAGAGCAGGACCAGCTCGTTGGTGAGCGGCGGGATGACGATCCGGAAGGCCTGCGGGATGATCACGGACACCATGGCCCGGGCGTGGGAGAAGCCCAGCGAACGGGCCGCCTCCATCTGGCCCTTGGGCACGGCCTGGATCCCGGCGCGGATCGTTTCCGCCATGTAGGCGGCCGCGACCAGGCCGAGGCCCAGCGCGACCTTGCCGTACGTGCCTCCCGGGATCGCGGTCCCGGGGAAGGCCAGGGGCACCGCGACCCCGACGAAGATGAAGATCAGCAGGGCGGGCAGGCCGCGGAACAGCTCGATGTATACGCTCGCGACCCAGCGGTAGGGGGCCACGGACGACAGCCTCATCATGGCGATGACCAGGCCGAGCACCAGGCCGAAGGCGAACCCGGAGAAGGTGTACACCACCGTGTTGCGCAGGGCGGTGGTGATGATCTGCGGGAAGAGCCGCAGCACCAGGTCCTTCTGCGCGAACTGGTTCGCCAGCCTGTCCCAGTCGGCGAGGACGCCCACCAGGACCAGCGCCGCCACGAAGACCGCGTACTGGACACCCTGCCAGACGCGGCGCCGCTGGCGCCGGGTCAGCCGAGAGGTCACGACGCTGCCTGGGGCAGCGGGCCGATCCACTGCTCGTAGATCTTCTTGTAGGTGCCGTCGGCCTTGGCGGTGGTGATGGCCTTGTCGATCGCGGCGAGGAGGGCGGCGTTGCCCTTCTTCACGGAGAAGCCGTACTTCTCCCCGGTGTCGATGTTCTGTCCGAGGACGAACTCGGAGGAGTTGGCCTTGTCCTTGAGCCAGCCCTGGACGACCGGGTAGTCGATGACGACCGCGTCGACCTGCCCCGTGCGCAGGCCGTTGAGGACGGCGTCCGAGCTCTCGAAGGCGACGGGGTTGAAGCCCTGGCTCTTGGCGTAGCTCTCGCCGGTGGTCTCGGCCTGGGCACCGAGCTTGCCCCCCTTGGCCTTGACGTCGGCGAGGGAGGTGAAACCGCTCTTCTTGGTCGCGAGCAGCGCCTGGGTGGCGTCGAAGTAGGGGATGGAGAAGTCGACGTTCTTCTTGCGCTCGTCGGTGATGGTCATACCGGCGGCGGCGAGGTCGCACTGGCCCGAGTTCAGGAAGGCGCCGGTCTTGAAGTTCTCGAACGGGGTGTCGAGGATCTTCTGTTCGACCTTGAGGTTCTGGGCGACGAGGTCGATCAGCGCGACGTCGAAGCCGACGACCTTGCCGTTCTGTTCGAACTGGAACGGCGGGTAGGGCAGGTGGGTACAGGTGGTGAGCTTGCCCTTCTCGACGACGGGAACCCCGCCGGCCGCCTCCCCGGGTCCGCTCTCGCCGGAGGAGGAGCAGCCTGCGGCGAGGAACATGCCCGCCGCGGCGGCGGCGCAGGCCGCGCCCCGGAAGCCGGAGCGGCCGCGGCCGTCGCGGCGGTTGCTGTTGCGCTGACTGCGGTGTCCTTCGGCCGTGCGGAACACGGTTGACCTCCACGGGTGCAGGGCGGGCGGCGGTCGCGGGACGGGACCGTCCGATCGAGATCGTAATCCCCGGGGGTGCGCGGCGGCGGATGATTCGCGATGCGGCGGGTCCGGGGACGGGCGGCGTCCCGTCCCCGGCGGCCGTGTCAGCGCGAGGGGCGGTGGGGCTTGGCCGCGGGCGCCGGGGCGGGCGAGCCGCCCGGGTCCCCGAAGGCCTCGGCCTCCTCCAGGTCCTCCAGACCGGGGAACCGGTAGGGGTCGAGCGCCCAGCGGGGCATGCGGGATGACAGTGCGTACGTCGGTGTGGTGTCCATCGAACCTCCCGAATGTAGTTACTGGCTGTGATGAGTTATTACTCTGCGCACTCGGTTGCGGGTGGCTGCGACTCCCACCCGAACGCCCCCAATGACATTTCTTCACATCACGTACACACCGGCCCTCAGGACAGGAGGGCGGATACCGGGGACACCGGGTCCCAGAGGGGGTCGCGGCCCGTCAGCCGGGCGACGGCCCTGGTCCAGGCACCGGGGTCGGCGGCCAGCCGGGCCCCGAGGTGGGCGGCGAGGCCGGCCAGGGCCACCCGAGCCCCCTCCGGGGCGTCCGGGCGGCGGGTGGCGGTGCTCAGGTAGGCGAGGATCCGCGCGGCCGGGGCCGCGGTGTGCAGCAGGTCCTCCCCGGTCAGGTGGCCCGAGGCCAGCAGGCCGTCGAGCTGGACGACGGGCGGGCAGTGGTAGAGGCCGGTCAGACCGTGGCGGGCCCGGGCCCGGGTGGCTTCGGGGCCGTCGGGCAGCCCGTCCGCGCCGGGCTCGTGCAGCAGGCCGGCGTAGCGGATCCGCAGGGCGGCCGGGGCGGTGCGGAGGTTGACCAGGTACCCCCAGTGGGGGATCGGCTCCTCCTCGTGCGCCGTGGCCAGCGCCTCCCAGTCGACCGCCCCCCGGGTCGCCAGGACGGTGGCCGTCGTCCGCCAGTGGCTGGTGCTCTTGCGCAGCCGGGCGAGGAGCTTGGCCTGGTTCAGTTCGAGGGCGACCCGGGCGCGGAGCACGGCGGCAGGGTCCGGTGAACCCAGCGCCTTGACGCAGAGTCTGGTGGCGGCCTGACCGAGCCCGCCCCCGCCGACGAGTGCGGTGAGGCGGGCGGCTCCGCCGTGTTCGAGCAGGTTGAGGCAGCCCACCGCCTGCTGGGCGAAGCCCAGTTCGTCGCCGTGCCGGGCGAACGCCTCCTCGATCAGGCCGGGTTGGCCCGAGTCCAGCCAGCGGGCACCCCCGTGCAGCGGGGCGGAGGGGTCCTCCGACAGCCGCGCGAGGACCCGCGCGGCGGTGCGGTCGTGGGGGCGGGTGACGATACGGGCGGCCAGGTGGGAGGGGGTTCCGCTGCTCAGCAGGGTGAGGTCGACGTCGGGGTCGTCGAGGTCGACCAGCAGCTCCCTGGCCTCGTCGGTGAGCCACCGCGACTGGGCTGCCAGGACGCGCAGCGCCTCGGGATCGCGCCCCGCCAGGAGCCGGGCGAGCAGGACGCGCGGGGTGCGGTCGTGGCGCGTCAGGTAGGCGGCGAGCAGCCAGGGGCCGTCGGGCCCGAGGCGGGGCAGGACCGCGTCGACGACGTCGGCGTCGGCCAGGCACAGCAGGGTGGCGAGGGGCCAGGCCCACCGCGTGTCGCCCTTCTCCCGCAGCCGCAGCGCCTCCTGCGGTGTGCTCGGCGCGCGCTCCGACGCGCCCCAGGCGGCCCGGCCGGACGGCAGGTGGCCGGCGGGCAGGGCGCCGGTGGTACGGGAGGCTTCGAGGAGCTCCGCCCAGGTGGGGCCGCCCTCGTCCGAGTGCCGGTCCAGGCCGGCTTCCCGCGCGGCCGTGTGCGCCAGCCGCAGCCACCGGTCCGGGTCGGTCCCCAGCTCGCGGCGCAGCAGGTCGGCGACGGCCTTCCGCCAGGCCGGGACGAAGGCCAGGCGGCGCCAGTCGTGGGCCAGGAGCAGCATGCCGCGCGCCGGAAGCAGGTGGACGAGCTCCTCGGCGGTCAGGAGGCCCTGGGTGTAGGCCTGTTCGGTCAGCCGGGTGCTGTTCCCCCAGGTACGGGGCCGCTCCGCGCGGATCTCCCCGGCCGTGGGGGCGGTGTGCCAGCCGCCGCGCGGCGGTTCGGCCCCGGCGTCCGCGCAGGCCCGGACGAGCCATGCGGGGGTGGCGAGTCCGGGGGCGTCCTCCTGCCGGTGGTCCGCCAGGAAGCCCAGGACGGCCGGGTCCGTGGGCAGCGGGGTCCCGGCGGGCGCGAGGGAGTGCAGCAGGTCGAGGGCGGCGAGGGCGGCCCGCTGGTGAGGGCCGCCCGGCGAGGACGGGGGCTCCCAGGCCGGGACGCCGGGCCCCGGCTCCGTCCGCGCCGCACCCGCCGCCCCGGCCTCCCCGACGGCCCCGGGGTCCCCTTCGGCCCCGGGCCGCGCGGCGGCTGCGAAGACGTCGGCGGCTCTGGGGGTGCCGGATGCCCCGGGGGTGCCGGATGCCCCGGGGGCGTCGGGCCGTGGGGGCGCGGCCAGGCCCGCTCGAGTGATCAGTTCGGCCAACGTCCCCTGGTGTCCGGGGAGTCCGGCGTCCAGGGCGGCCCACGCCTCGGGGCGCTCGCCGAGATGGGCGGCGGTGAGCGCGCCCAGTTCGTCCAGGGCGGCGCCGGTGAGCAGGTTCCGCTCGGTGAGCCGGGCCAGGGCGTTCACCGCGTGGACGGCGGGGCGTGCGGTGCGGATCAGCTCGACCGGGTCCAGCAGGCCGGCCGAGGCCATGCCCTCCGCCCACCTCGCCGCCGAGTCGTCGAGCTCCTCCCGGGCCAGGCGCCGCCCGGGCGGCTCCGAGTTGCCGGCGCGCCGGCCGCCGGTGCGCCAGGGCTCGTTGAGGACGCCGAGCCGGAACACCAGGCGCCGCGCGTCGTCCGCCGCTTCGTGCCGGGCGAGCTCCTCGCAGGCCTTGGGCATGAACGGGGTCGTGGCGTGCGCCTCGGCGAGGGCGTCCATGTCGTGGGCGTAGGGCTCGGAGAGCAGGGCGGCGATGCTGCTCGTGCCCCGCGTGGCGGCCAGCAGTGCGGGCAGCCGGGCGGGGTCCTCGTAGGGCTCGCCCCGCTCGCGCAGGCGGCGCAGCCCGTTGCCCGAACCGTCCTCCTCGGCGAGGGCCTTCCGGACGGCCGTGCAGACGGGCACGGTCAGGTGCGGCAGCACGTCGGGGCCGTCGAGCAGGGCCCTCAGCGCTTGCGGTCCGGCGGTCTCCCAGATGCGGATCAAGGCGTACCGCTGGACGGCGCCCCGGGTCTGCCGCGTCCGCAGGGCGCGCAGCGTGAGCTCCGGGTCGCCGGAGGCGAGCAGGGGGGTGAGCCAGGTGCCCGGGAGGAGGCGGGCGGGGTCGGTCAGTTCGGCGCGCAGGCCCTCGTCCATGGGCTGCCGCGCGAGCCGCCCGACGACGATGCGGCGCAGGGACGTGGTGGCGCGCGGGTTGCGGTAGACGGCGGCGGCGACCGCGGCGTCCCCGACGGCGAGCAGCCGGGCCAGGATCCGCGTGTCGAGCCGGGGATGGCCGGCGAGGGCCGCCCGGGTGGCGGCGTCGCCGTGCTCCACGACGGCCGTGACGAGCGCCGGGGCGGGGAGCGGGCCGCCCCCGAGCAGGGCTTCGCGGGTGCGGGCGGGCAAGGCGGCCAGGGCCGCCGCCGCAGCCTCGGGCCGGGCGTGCTCCAGCAGCAGGGCCAGGGTGGTGTGGACGCTGCGGGGCACGGGTGCGCGGACCTCGCCGGGGGCGGCCGGCGGTGCGGGCGGCGGTATCTCGGCGAGCAGTGCGGGCAGGGTGCCACGGTGGCTGGCGAGCGCGTCGTGCACGCCGAGCCACCGGTCGGGGCGGTCGCCGATCAGCTCGGCCACCCATCCGCGCAGCCGCCGCGCGGCCGCCGCGTCCTGACCGCCTGCGGCGCAGTCCCCTGCCCCCCCCGGACTCCGTCCGGGGGGGGTCAGGGG
>NZ_JBEPFL010000038.1:0-80677 GCF_040301925.1 Streptomyces sp. NPDC000075 | reverse complement strand
GCCCGCGCGCGCCTCCGGCGCCGCCGGCACGGCCGCGCTGCTGCGCGACCCGGCGACCCGGGCCGCCGTACGCGAGCTCGTGGCCCTGTCCCGCCCGTGGACGCGGCCCGCGCCCCCGCCGGAGGAGGCCGTCCGCCAGGGCGGCATCATCCACTCCCGGAGCCGCGACCGGCACGCCATCAGCCACCACTACGACGTGGGCAACGAGTTCTACGAGCTGGTTCTCGGCCCGTCGATGGTCTACTCGTGCGCCTACTGGACCGAGGCCGGCTCCCTGGAGGACGCCCAGCGGGACAAGCTCGACCTGGTCTGCCGCAAGCTCGCCCTGAAGCCCGGTCAGCGGCTCCTCGACGTCGGCTGCGGCTGGGGCTCCATGGCCCTGCACGCCGCCCGCGAGTACGGGGTCCGGGTCACCGGCATCACCCTCTCCACCGAGCAGGCCGCCTTCGCCCGCAAGCGGATCGCCGAGGAGGGCCTGACCGACCGGATCGAGATCCGCGTCCAGGACTACCGGGACGTCAAGGACGGCCCCTACGACGCGATTTCCTCGATCGGCATGGCCGAGCACGTCGGCTCCGAGCGCTACCGCGCGTACGCGGGCATCCTGCACGGGCTGCTGGCCCCCGGCGGGCGGCTGCTCAACCACCAGATCGGCCGGCCCCCGGAGCCCGACGAAGCGGCTTACGAGATCGACGAGTTCATAGACGCCTACGTCTTCCCCGACGGGGAGCTCTCCCCGGTCGGCTCCACCGTCGGCGAGCTGGAGAAGGCCGGCTTCGAGGTCCGCGACGTGGAGGCGCTGCGCGAGCACTACGCGCTGACCCTGCGGGCCTGGGTGACGCGGCTGGAGGAGCACTGGGACGAGGCCGTACGGCTCACCTCGCCCGGCCGGGCCCGGGTGTGGCTGCTGTACATGGCGGCCTCGGCCCTGGGCTTCGAGCACGCCCGCCTGGGGGTCAACCAGATCCTCGCGGTCAAGCCGGGCGGCGGCGGGAGGTCCGGGATGCCGCTGCGCGCCCGGGTCTGGGGCGGCGCGTAGCCCCGTACGCCGAAAGCGCGCAAGGGCCCCGGGGCGATGTGCCCCGGGGCCCTTGCGTGTCCCTGCCCGCTGCCGGGCTACTCGGTCTTGATGGCGGTCAGCATGTTCAGCCGGGCGGCGCTGCGGGCCGGCCACATGGCGGCCAGGACGCCCACGACGGCGGCCAGCAGGAGGAAGACGCCGAGGCGGCCGTAGGGGAGGATCAGCTCGTAGTTCGGCACCGACTTGGTGAGCGTGGTGCCCACGGCCCAGGCCAGGAAGAGGCCGATGCCCATGCCGAGGACCGCGCCGAAGAGCGAGATCACCACGGACTCCAGGCGGATCATGTTCTTGACCCGGGCGCGGTCGAGGCCGATCGCCCGCAGCATGCCGATCTCCTGCGTCCGCTCGAAGACGGACATGGCCAGGGTGTTGACGACGCCGAGCACCGAGATGATCAGCGCCATGCCGAGCAGGCCGTACATGATGTTCAGCATCGTGTTGATGATGCCGCCCATCTCGTTGCGCATGTCCTGCTGGGTGGCGACGGTCATCGCCGGGTTCTTGCCGAGGGCGTCGATGACGGCCTGCTGGCCGGCCTTGGAGTCGCCGGCGGTGGCGTTGACGTAGACCTCGCGGACGTTCTGCTGGTCGGTGTGCGCGCTCAGGACCTTGTTGTCGAGGACGTACGGGGAGAGCAGGCCCTCCAGGTCCTTGTAGACGGCGCCGATCCGGAGGGCGCCCTTCTGGCCGTCCTCGAACTGCACCTGGAGGGTGGAGCCGACGGTGAGGTTCTGCTTCTTCGCGGTGCTCTCGGCGACCGCGGCCTCGCCCTTGCCGAGGGAGGCCAGGGAGCCGGAGGTGACCTCGATGTTGAGGAGTTCGCCGATGGTGGCGGGGTTGACGCCGGAGGCGGAGCGGAAGCTGTCGCCGACCTTGAAGTAGCCGTCGGCCTGCGGGGAGACCGCCTTGATGCCGGGGGCCTTGGCGAGGGTCTCGGCCACGGACTTGTCCAGGCCGCCCATGCCGCCGGCCATGGAGACCTTGTAGTCGGCCTTCAGCTTGTCGGTGCTCATCCGGTCGACGGCGGTGCCCATGGTGATGCCGAGCACCGACAGGGTCGTCACCAGGGTGAGGCCGATGGCCAGGGAGGCGGCGGTGACGGCGGTGCGGCGCGGGTTGCGCACGGCGTTCTGCGCGGCCAGCTTGCCGGGGACGCCGAAGACCTTCTGCAGGAGCGGGCGGACGGCGCCGATGACCGGCCGGGACAGCAGCGGCAGCAGCACGATCATGCCGATGAGCATCAGGCCCGCGCCGGCGCCGATGACCATCCGGCCGTCGCCGCCCATGGACACGCCGAGGAAGACGACGCCGATGCCCGCGAGGCTGATGAGCGAGCCGAGGACGTTGCGCACGACCAGGGACTTCGCGGTGGCCGGGAGGTGGGCGCTGCCCATGGCGGCGACCGGGGCGATCCGCCCGGTGCGCCAGGCCGGCAGCAGGGCGGCGAGGGTGGTGACGACGACGCCGATGAGCAGGGCGGCGACGACCGTGCCCGGGGCGATGACGAGGGCCCCGTCGGGGATCTTGGCGTCGAGGGAGTCCATCAGGGAGCGCATGCCGACCGCGAGGCCGATACCGGCGGCCAGGCCGATCGCGGCGGAGGTGGCGCCGATGACCAGGGCCTCGGCGAGCACCGAGCGCATGACCTGGCCGCGCTTGGCGCCGACGGCGCGCAGCAGGGCCAGCTCCTTGGTGCGCTGGGCGACCAGCATGGTGAAGGTGTTGTAGATGAGGAAGACGCCGACGAAGAGGGAGATGCCGGCGAAGGCGAGCAGCATGGTGCTGAAGCTGCTCATCTGCTTCTCGATGTCCTTGGCCTGCTGGGCGGCGAGCGCCTTGCCGGTCTGGGCCTTGGTGTGCTTGGTGTCGAGCAGCGGCTTGATGTCGGTGAGGAGCTGGTCGGCGGAGGTGCCGGCCTTGGCGGCGACGGCGAGCTCGTCGTAGAAGCCGGGCTGGAGGTAGAGCTCCTGGGCGACCTTGGTGTCGAAGAGGACCAGGCTGCCGCCGGCGTTGACGGCGCCGTCCTCGGTGGTGAAGACGCCGGTGAGGGTGAACTCCTTGACCGGGCCGTTGGTGGCGACGCGGACCTTGTCGCCGGTCTTGTAGCCGCCCTTGGCCGCGGACTCCTTGTCGAGGGCGATCTGGTCGTCCTTGGCGGGGCCGGTGCCGTCGGTGAAGGTGTAGCGGGGGTCCTTGCCGTCCTTGACGGGGACGAAGTTGGAGCCCTTGTTGGCCCAGCCGGAGCCGATCAGCTTGCCGTTCTCGTCGCCGACGCCGGCGAAGCCGGAGACCCGGCCCGAGACGGTGTCGACGCCCTTGACGGCCCTGACCTTCTCCAGGGTCTGCTGGCTGATGCCGGGCTCGCCCTCCTTCACGCCGTCCTCGGTGCGGGAGGGGCCCCACGAGGTGACGGAGACGGCTATGCCGTCGTAGCTCTTGGCGGACTGGCCGGAGAGGGCCTTGCTCATGGTGTCGGTGAAGACGAGGGTGCCGGAGACGAAGGCGACGCCGAGGGTGACGGCGAGGACCGTCATCAGCAGCCTGGCCTTGTGCGCGAGGACGTTGCGCAGGGCGGTACGGAACATGGGGTTATCAGTCCTGGGCTGGAAGTCTGTTCGTGGCTTCGGTGATCAGTGACCGATCAGCTGGTGCGGCCCTTGGCGTCGAAGGCCTTCATCCGGTCGAGCACGCCGTCGGCGGTGGGCGCGTACATCTCGTCGACGATGCGGCCGTCGGCGAGGAAGATGACGCGGTCCGCGTAGGAGGCGGCGACCGCGTCGTGGGTGACCATCACGACGGTCTGGCCGAGCTCGCGCACCGAGTTGCGCAGGAAGCCGAGGACCTCGGCGCCGGAGCGGGAGTCGAGGTTGCCGGTGGGCTCGTCGCCGAAGATGATCTCGGGGCGGGCGGCCAGGGCGCGGGCGACGGCCACGCGCTGCTGCTGGCCGCCGGAGAGCTGGGTGGGGCGGTGGGAGAGGCGGCCGGAGAGGCCGACCATGTCCACCACGGTGTCCAGCCACTGCTTGTCCGCCTTGCGGCCGGCGATGTCCATGGGGAGCGTGATGTTCTCCAGGGCGGTCAGCGTCGGCAGCAGGTTGAACGCCTGGAAAATGAAGCCGATCTTGTCGCGGCGCAGCTGGGTCAGCTGCTTGTCCTTGAGGGTGCCCAGTTCGGTGTCGCCGATGCGGACCGAGCCGCCGGAGAAGGTGTCCAGGCCGGCGACGCAGTGCATCAGGGTCGACTTGCCGGAGCCGGAGGGGCCCATGATCGCGGTGAACTGGCCGCGGCCGAAGTCCACGGAGACGTTGTCCAGCGCGACCACCTGGGTCTCGCCCTGGCCGTACACCTTCGAGAGCTGCGTGGCACGGGCGGCCACGGCCTGGGCGGTGTGCTGCGGGGCGTAGTTCATGGCGGTCACGGGGACTCCTGTCGAGCGGTGGTGCTGCGCGGTGGCGGGACCCTTCCATCCTCACCGCGGCCCCACCCCCGGGGGATCAGCCGAGGTGCCCGTTCGACGGCCCACTGGAGTCTGACCGGGGCGCCGGTCGTCTCCTCCTCTGGTATGACGGGAGCCCCGAGGACGGGCCGGAGGACGGGCTGGAGGACGGGGGTGGCCCGGGGTGGCGCGGGGCAGCGAAATCACGTCATTCCGCAGGCGGGGGCGAGCGTCGTCCTCAGCGCTGCCGACCGTGACTTATCGGTCCTGACGCCCACTCAATCGCCAATAAAATCAGACAACATCGGATAGACGGGCCCGTGCCGGGCGGGGTCTTCCGGATAGGCTCACCGCAGCGTTCAAGGCTTTTACCACGGGGCCCGCTGCCCTGCCCGGATGGTGGAATGCAGACACGGCGAGCTTAAACCTCGCTGGCCCTCGGGCCGTGCCGGTTCAAGTCCGGCTCCGGGCACTTCCGCCGCTCCGCCGCGTTCCCGCGCCACCCCCCGGTTTATCCCCCGGCGGTCCGCCGCGCCTTCTCCTAAGATCCTCCTCCAGCAGTAGGGTGCTTTTTTTGCGAACGCATTACCCTTGACGCTAAGGCCGCGCACCGTGGCCATGGAGGAGTGAGATGAGGAGCAGTAACCCGGTCTTCTCGCGACGGGGGTTCAGCCGTGACAACGGCGGCTACGCGGGCTTCGACGCGCAGTACGCGCAGGCCGGGACCGCGACCAACCCGTACGCGACGAATCCTTACGCCGTAGACCCGAACACGGGCATGCCGGCCGCGCCGGCCCGTGGCAGCGTGATGACCATCGACGACGTCGTGAGCCGTACGGCCATGACGCTCGGCACCCTGATCGTCACCGCGACCCTGGCCTGGCTGGCCCTGCCCGTCGACCCGGCGAACCTCAACAAGTCGTACGTGATCGCCGGTGGCACGGGACTCGTCGCCTTCGTCCTCGCGATGGTCCAGAACTTCAAGCGCAAGCCGACGCCGGCGATCATCCTGGCCTACGCGGCCTTCGAGGGCGTCACCCTCGGCGTCGTCTCCGCGGCCACCAGCTACTACCTGAGCCCCGGCGTGGTCATCCAGGCCGTGCTCGGCACCATGTGCGTCTTCGCCGCCGTGCTCGTGGCGTACAAGATGCGCTGGATCCGCGTCACGCGCCGGTTCACCGGCTTCGTGATGGCCGCAGCCCTCGGCTTCGTCCTGCTGATGCTGGCGAACGCGCTGTTCATGGTCTTCGGCGGCGGTGACGGCCTCGGCTTCCGCAGCGGCCCGCTCGGCATCGTCTTCGGCATCGTCGGCGTGCTCCTCGGCGCGTTCTTCCTCGCCCTGGACTTCAAGCAGGTCGAGGACGGCCTGACCTACGGCGCCCCGCGCGAGGAGGCCTGGCTCGCGGCCTTCGGCCTCACCATGACCCTGGTGTGGATCTACGTGGAGATGCTGCGCCTGTTCCAGATCCTCTCCGGCGACGACTAGTCGTACCGGTAGCGGTCAGTGGCACGGGGAAGGCCCCGCGAGCGACGCTCGCGGGGCCTTCCCGCATCTCGGGGGTTTCCTGGGGCAAGGGGGCCTGGGTTCAGCCGAACCGGCGGGCCGCTCTGCGCAGCCCGTACTCGTGGACGATCGCCTTCGCCTGGCCGTGCGACAGCTCGTGCGCGCCGAGCAGCCAGTTGACCTTCTCCTCGAACCGGAGGAGGGAGGGGCCCTCGTCGACGGTACGGAGCCAGTCGGAGATCTCACGACCGGTGGTCTGGGGGATTCTGTCGATCATGTTGCGGTGGGTCTGCTCGGAGAACTCAACGGACATGGGCGCCTCCGGGGGTATCGCCGTGCTGTTCTCTTCACTGCACCGTGCCGGAGAGTTCGCCCGTTGGCAATGGCGCGGTGGCGGCGCGTAAGGTCGGCCGGGTGCTCGATACCTCGCCCCTGATCGCCGCCGTGGAGCGTTTCGCCGACCGGCTGCGGGCCGCCCCGCAGAGCCGGCTCCAGCGCGGAGCCGCCGCGCAGGCCCTGGAACTGGCCCGTGAGCTGGCCGCCGCGGCGCAGCGGCTGGAGGACCCGTCGGGGGCGGCTCCGGCGCGCGTGATGCCGGACGAGGGGGTCTTCGTCGTCGGGGACCAGGTGGCCGTGGCCGGCCTGGACCTGGCCGAGGCGCTGCGCGCGGCCGGGACGGGCCCCGGACGCGCGAAGGCCCCGTCCGAGATGCTGGACGAGGCCGTGGCGCTGGTGGAGCGGGCGGAAGTCAGAGCGATGCGATGACGCGGTCCGCGAGGATGTAGACGTTGCTGTCCGGGTCCTCGGCGTCCCCGCAGGAGAAGGTCAGGGCGTAGGCGCCGGAGATGCCCGAGCCGCCCAGCAGGACCGGGGCCGTGCCCGAGCGCAGGGCCTCGGCGAGGCGCTCCGCCGTCTCCCGGTGGCCCGGGGTCATGCACAGCGTGGTGCCGTCCGCGAACACGTACACGTCGAGGGTGCCCAGCGGGCCGGGACGGACGTCCGCGAGGGCCGTACGGGCCTCCGCGAGCTCCTCCAGGCGGCTGACGGTGCGCTCGTGGTCGGCGCCGGGGTGCGGCTGCACCGGGACGAAGTCGGGGTGCGACGGGTGGCGCCGGCGGGCCGCGGCCAGTTCGGCCGAATCCTCCGGGTACTCGTCGGCGAGGTCGTCGCCCAGGACGGGCTCCAGGCCGACCAGGTCCGCCTGCCGGGGCAGGAAGACGGGGCCGTCCTCGCCCAGCCCCGGCAGCCCGCCCAGCAGGCTGGGGGCGTCGGCGGCGTCACGGGCCTCCTGCGCGGCCCAGAAGGCCCGCGCCTCGGCCAGCTCGCGCTCGCGCTCCTCGGCGAGGGCGGCGGCCACGGCGGCTCGTATCTCGGCGGCGGGGGACTCGACGGCGCTGCGGGCGTGCGGGACGCTCGCGCCGCGGGCGTGGGCCGGCAGGGCGAGCTCATCGCGCAGGGCCGACACCTGCTTGCGCAGTCCGTGTACGGCGTGCAGCGCAGCAGCGCCCACGGCCGTGGCAGCGGCCGTGGTCAGCAGCAGGGCAAGAGACATGGCGCTCACTGACTAACTCCTGATTGATTCGATCCCCCGACTTCCTACATCAGCTTGTCCTGTGCTGGGAATGGCGTGCAGTGCATTACGTCATGAATTGGACAGGTCTTTCGTCCTTGGGGCCGCAGGGGGATGACGTCTGACCTGGGCAAATGCCGATCCCCCAGGACAAAGGTCACATCCTGGGGGAGATTCGGTCACAGGTCGGCCGCGACGGGATTAGACCTGATGTCAGTACACCGTATGGATCTAGAGGATCCCTTGCGGCAGCTGGGGGCCCGGCTGGAGCGGTACCGAACCCCTCACTCTGCGCGCTGTGTTCCGGGTCTCAGCTGAGGCGCTCGATGACCATGGCCATGCCCTGGCCGCCGCCGACGCACATGGTCTCCAGACCGAACTGCTTGTCGTGGAACTGGAGGCTGTTGATCAGGGTGCCGGTGATCCGCGCACCGGTCATCCCGAACGGGTGACCGACGGCGATGGCCCCGCCGTTGACGTTCAGCTTGTCGAGGGGGATCTCCAGATCCCGGTAGGACGGGATGACCTGGGCCGCGAAGGCCTCGTTGATCTCGAACAGGTCGATGTCGCCGACGGTCAGCCCGGCCCGCTTCAGCGCCTGCTTCGAGGCCTCGACCGGGCCCAGGCCCATGATCTCGGGGGACAGGGCGGTCACACCGGTGGACACGATCCGCGCCAGCGGGGTCAGGCCCAGCTCCCGTGCCTTGGTGTCGCTCATGATGACGAGGGCGGCGGCGCCGTCGTTCAGCGGGCAGCAGTTGCCGGCCGTGACCAGGCCGTCGGGGCGGAAGACGGGCTTGAGGCCCTCCACGCCCTCCAGCGTGACGCCGGCGCGCGGGCCGTCGTCCTTGCTGACGACCGTGCCGTCCGGGGTGGTCACCGGGGTGATCTCGCGGGCCCAGAAGCCGTTCTTGATGGCCTCCTCGGCGAGGTTCTGCGAACGCACGCCGAACTCGTCCATGTCCCGGCGGGTCACGCCCTTGAGGCGGGCCAGGTTCTCGGCGGTCTGGCCCATGGAGATGTAGGCGTCGGGGACGAGGCCGTCCTCGCGCGGGTCGTGCCAGTCGCTGCCCTCGCTCTGCGCGACGGCGGCCGTGCGGGCCTCGGCGTCGGCGAAGAGCGGGTTGTGGGTGCCGGGCAGCCCGTCGGAGGAACCGTTGACGAACCGCGACACCGTCTCGACGCCGGCGGAGATGAAGACGTCGCCCTCGCCCGCCTTGATGGCGTGCAGCGCCATGCGGGAGGTCTGGAGGGAGGAGGAACAGTAGCGGGTGATCGTGGTGCCGGGCAGGTAGTCCATGCCCATCTGCACCGCGACGATACGGGCCAGGTTGTGGCCCTGCTCCCCGCCGGGCAGGCCACAGCCGAGCATCAGGTCGTCGATCTGGCGCGGGTCCAGCTCGGGGACCTTGGCGAGGGCGGCCTGGATGATCGTGGCGGTCAGGTCGTCCGGTCGGACGTCCTTGAGGGACCCCTTGCCGGCGCGCCCGATGGGGGAGCGGGCGGTGGAAACGATGACGGCTTCGGGCATCGGGACTCCAAGGGGTGTGCGTCGTTGCGGGACCGCAAGCGAAGTTACCGCCCCGTACGGTCGAGGTCACCGGGGCGGACGTGTGATGCCCGTCGCTCCGGCCGGGCGGAACGGCCGACCGGGGCCGGGGCTGGCCCCCCGCCTTCCCCCGCCTCACCCCGCCGTCGTCGACGGTGCCGCCGGTTCGCGGGTCGGTTCCGCCGGGAGGCGCCGGCGGCGGCGGTGTTTCAGGAGGGCCCACGGGCCGCGGCCCGCCGTGACCTCCGTGCCCGGTTCGCCCGCCGCCGCCGAGGCGGCCTTGGCCACCGGGAGCATGTCCTCGTTGCGGGAGACGTCCAGCCGGTCCGACTCGGGCCACACGCCCAGCGCCGCGCACAGCGTCGGCAGGACGGCCATCGCCGCCGTCGCGTACCCCTCCGCCGACGGGTGGTAGGAGTCCGGGCCGAACATCTCCCGGGGGTTCGCCGCGAACTCCGGGCCCAGCATGTCGCCCATCGAGACCGTCCGCGCCCCCAGCGCGACCACCCCGATCGTCTGCGCGGCCGCCAGCTGCCGGGAGACGCGCCGGGCCATCCACCGCAGCGGCTGGTACACCGGCTCGATCGTGCCCAGGTCGGGGCAGGTGCCGACCACCACCTCCGACCCCGCCAGCCGCAGCCGCCGTACGGCGGCCGTCAGCAGCCGGACCGACTGCGTCAGCGGCATCCGCCGGGTCACGTCGTTCGCCCCGATGATGACCACGGACACGTCCGGCGCCGGCCCGTCCCCGTCCAGCAGCAGCGACACCTGGCGGTCGAGGTCGTCCGACATGGCACCCGAGAGGGCCACGTTGCGCAGCTCCACCGGCCGCTCCGCCACCGCCGCCAGCCCCGACGCCAGCAGCGCCCCCGGCGTCTGCCGGGCCCGGCGCACGCCCAGGCCGGCCGCCGTCGAGTCGCCCAGCATCGCCATCCGCAGCGGCCCCGGGCTCAGCTCCGGCCCGCCGAACTCGCCGCCGTAGAGGCCGTCCGCGCGCGGGGGATCCGGCAGGCCCGTCCCCACCGTCCGCTTGGCGAACTGGACCTCCGCCAGCACCAGCCCGACCGCGGCCACTCCGGCCAGCCCGAGTCCGCCCCCGCCGTAGGCCGCCCCCGCCGCGATCCGGCGGGCCGTTCTCGCTCTGGACACCTCTCAGGCCACCTCCTCGGTCGTGTTGACCTTCCTGCCCCGTACTGCCGGTCGGCCAATCCCTTTCGGCATACTCTGGCCGGACCTCCCGGAGAACCCGTGGAGTCCCCTTCTTGGAGAACATGGTGCAATTCCACGACTCGATGATCAGCCTCGTCGGCAACACCCCGCTGGTGAAGCTCAACCGTGTGACCGAAGGCCTGCAGGCCACCGTGCTGGCCAAGGTCGAGTACTTCAACCCCGGCGGTTCCGTGAAGGACCGGATCGCCGTCCGGATGATCGAGGCCGCCGAGCAGAGCGGTGCCCTCAAGCCGGGTGGCACCATCGTGGAGCCGACCAGCGGCAACACGGGCGTAGGACTCGCCATCGTGGCCCAGCAGAAGGGCTACAAGTGCATCTTCGTCTGCCCTGACAAGGTCTCCCTCGACAAGATCAACGTGCTGCGCGCGTACGGCGCCGAGGTCGTGGTCTGCCCGACCGCCGTCGATCCCGAGCACCCGGACTCGTACTACAACGTGTCCGACCGCCTGGTCCGGGAGACCCCGGGCGCCTGGAAGCCGGACCAGTACAGCAACCCGAACAACCCCCGTTCGCACTACGAGACCACCGGCCCCGAGCTGTGGGAGCAGACGGACGGGAAGATCACGCACTTCGTGGCGGGCGTCGGCACCGGCGGCACGATCTCCGGCACCGGCAACTACCTCAAGGAGGTGTCCGGTGGGAAGGTCAAGGTCATCGGCGCCGACCCGGAGGGCTCCGTCTACTCCGGCGGCAGCGGCCGCCCGTACCTGGTCGAGGGCGTCGGCGAGGACTTCTGGCCCACCGCCTACGACCCGAACGTGACCGACGAGATCATCGCGGTGTCCGACAAGGACTCCTTCCAGATGACCCGCCGCCTCGCGAAGGAGGAGGGCCTGCTGGTCGGCGGTTCCTGCGGCATGGCGGTCGTCGCCGCGCTGCGCGCCGCCGAGGGGCTGGGCCCGGACGACGTGGTCGTCGTCCTGCTGCCGGACAGCGGCCGCGGCTACCTCAGCAAGATCTTCTCGGACGAGTGGATGGCCGGCCACGGCTTCCTCGAGGAGGCCGGTCCGGCCGCGCGCATCGGCGCCGTCCTCGCGGACAAGGAGGGCGGCATCCCGTCGCTCGTCCACATGCACCCGGAGGAGACGGTCGGTCAGGCCATCGAGGTGCTGCGGGAGTACGGCGTCTCGCAGATGCCGATCGTCAAGCCGGGCGCCGGGCACCCCGACGTGATGGCCGCCGAGGTCATCGGCTCGGTCGTGGAGAAGGAGCTCCTCGCGGCGCTGTTCGCGCAGCGCGCCTCGCTCGGCGACCCGCTGGAGAAGCACATGAGCGCGCCGCTGCCGCAGGTCGGTTCCGGCGAGCCGGTCTCCGAACTGATGTCCGTGCTCGGTGAGGCGGACGCGGCCATCGTGCTGGTCGAGGGCAAGCCGACCGGTGTGGTGAGCCGTCAGGACCTGCTGGCCTTCCTGGCGAAGACCGCGAAGTAGGAGGACGTCCGGCGGGGTCCGTTCCCGGCCCTTGGCGCAAACGGTACGGCCCCGACATGTGGCGGCAGCACCCGCTTAACACGGCACCGGCACAGTGGTCCTGTCGGCCGGAGGGCCCGGGGGACCGGGTGCCGGGGCCGGCGCCATGTGTGGCGTCAGCGCTGCTTCGGAGCGGCTCCCGGAGTGTGCCGGCGCCCCAGGACGCGGACGGCCCTGACCCGGCCCGTGTCCCCGGCGGGGCCGCCGTCGTCCCGTCCCCCGGGCCCGCCCGGGGGGCCGGCGGCCCCGCCGGTTCCTTTGCCCGGGGCGGCGGGGGCCGCTGCGCGGAGCCGCCTCCCCGCCCCGTTCTTTCCCCGCCCCGCCCTTTCCCCGTTTCCAGGGGCTCCGCCCCGGACCCCGTGCCTCGGAGGCCGGCGGGGCTCTTCCGTCCCGGGCCGGCTCCCTTCCCGTATCGCGGTCACCGGCTTGCCGTGCTGCATAACCACATGCAGAGTGCACCCTGACTGAATATCTCACTCGGACGGAGGGGACGGCGATGAGCGACGGCCCGGCCGCGCGGCTGCAGAAGCTCTTCGAGGGGCACCGGCTGACGCCGACCCAGCGGCGGATCGCGCACTGCATGGTGCGCGGCGCCGCGGAGGTGCCCTTCCTGTCGAGCGTGGAGCTCGCCGAGCTGGCCGGGGTGAGCCAGCCCTCGGTGACCCGGTTCGCGGTGGCCCTCGGCTTTGACGGCTACCCCGCGCTGCGGCGCCACCTGCGCGAGGTGGCGCCGGCCGAGCCGCCGAGGGCGGCGCGCGAGGAGTCGTACAACGAGTACCAGCAGGCCGTCGAGGGCGAGATCGAGAACCTGCGGCGGCTGGCGACGATGCTGGCGGACCCGTCGCCGGTGGAGGAGGCGGGCCGGCTGCTCGCCGGGTCGTCCCCGCTGCCGGTGCTCGGGCTGCGGGCGGCGTCCTCGCAGGCGCGCGGTTTCGCGTACTTCGCCGCCAAGGTGCACCCGGACGTACGCCTCCTCGACGAGGGCGGCTCGATGCTCGCCGACCGGATCGACGCGGTGGCCGCCGCCGGGGGGTCGGCGCTGCTGTGCTTCGCCCTGCCGCGGCACCCGCGCGAGGTGGTGGAGGCCCTGGAGCACGCGCGGGGGGCCGGGCTGAAGACGGTGACGGTGGCCGATTCGGCGTTCGCGCCCGTCGCCCGGTACTCGGACCTGCTGATCCCGGCCCCGGTCGGCACCGGGCTGGCCTTCGACACGGCGTGCGCGCCGATGCTGCTGGGCCGGGTCCTGCTGGAGGCCATGGCGGACGCGCTGCCGGACGCGCAGGCCCGCCTGGAGTCCTTCGACGCCCGGGCCGCGGCACGCGGGCTGTTCGTGGACTGACCCCGGGCCCACCGCTCCGCCGCCCGATGACTTAGAGCAGGGCGTCGCGGAAGGCGCCTCCCGCCTCCGCCACCAGCTCCTCCGCCGTCTGCGCGGGGCGGGCCAGGGTGAAGCGGACGTCGCCCCCGGCCCCGGTGGTGAAGCCGTGGACGGACGGGCGGGGCAGGCTGTTGTAGCCGTAGTGGGCGGTGAAGAAGTACGCGCCGGTGTCCGGGACGGCGATCAGGTCGCCCGGGGCCAGCTCGGGCAGCTCCCGGGCGGTGGCCAGCAGGTCCCCGGCGAAGCAGGCCGGGCCCGCGATGTCCTGGGGCGTCGGGGCGCCGGTCTTGGGGGCGCCCTTGGCGTCGTACGGGAGGATCCGCAGGGGCCAGGCCGCCGGGGCGTAGACGGTGCGGGTGGCCACCTGGACCCCGGCGTGGGTGAGGGCGATCCGGCGGCCCCCGGAGGTCTTGGTGTACTCGACGCGGGCCAGCACCGTGCCGTGCTTGGCCAGCAGGGACCGGCCGAACTCCGTGACCAGCCCGTACGAGCCGTCGAACAGGGCCGGGACGGCCTCGCGCAGGGCGGCGGCGTAGGCGGCGTAGGTGGGGGTCTCCTCGTCCGAGGTGAAGTTGACGGGCAGGCCGCCGCCGATGTCGAGGGTGTCGACCTGCCGGCGTCCGGCGGCCGCGTTGATCTCCTCGGCCAGGGCGTGCAGTTCGCGCACGCCCTCGGCGATCAGGGGCAGCGGCAGGCCCTGGGAGCCCGAGTGGGCGTGCAGCCGGGTGAGCCAGGGCCGGTCCAGGTAGGCCCGTACGAGGCGTTCGCGTGCGCCGGGGTCGCGCAGGCCGATGCCGAACTTGGAGGTGGCGGTGGCGGTGGAGAGGGCGTCGATGGTGCCGGCGCCGGTCTGGGGGTTGACCCGTACGCCGACCGGGGGGCGGGCCGGGCCGCCGGGGGCGGCCAGCAGGGCGTCGAGGCGTTCCAGTTCCTGGTGGTTGTCGGCGTTGACGGCGATCCCGAGGGCGAGGGCCTCGCGCAGTTCGCCGGCGGTCTTGGCGGGGGAGTCCAGCACCGTCCGCCCGGCCGGGATCCCGGCGGCGCGGGCCAGCGCGAGCTCGCCGGCGCTGGCCACCTCGCAGCCGAGGCCGCAGTCGGAGAGCAGCCGCAGTACGGGGACCAGCGGGGCGGCCTTGGCGGCGAAGGCGTGCAGGACGGGTGTCCCGGGGGCCGTGACGGCGTCGAAGGCGGCGGTCAGGGCGGCGGCGGAGGCCCGGATCCCGGCGGTGTCCAGCAGGCAGACCAGCGGCTCGGCGTCCAGCAGCCCCTGCTCCACGGCAGCCCGCACGGCCCGGTCACGCCGCCCGGCGGCGGCCCGCGCACCGGCGGCCCGCGCGTCGGCGTCCGGCCCGGCGGCTTCCCGCCCGGTGGCGGCCGCCCGTGCGGCAGTCCCCCGGCCGGCGGCGTCATGCCGCGCGGCTCCGCCCCGGGCGGTGGGCTCCCGGGCGGTGGTGTCCCCGTACTCGGCGGCGCTCGGCCGACCGGCTTCGTCCCCCAAGGCGTCCATGCCCGCCATCCCATCACCCCGCGGACTCGCGCGCAGCTGTTGACTGGATCTATTCAAGACGCCAGGATGTGAATAGATAGACCAACATTCGGAGGAGGCACCGCCATGTCAGGACCCCGCCCCGTACGGGCAGCGCGAGGCACCGAGCTCAGCACCCTGGGATGGCAGCAGGAGGCCGCCCTCCGCATGCTGCAGAACAACCTCGACCCCGAGGTCGCGGAGCACCCCGACAAGCTCGTCGTCTACGGCGGCACCGGCAAGGCGGCCCGCGACTGGCGCTCCTTCGACGCGATGGTCCGCACCCTCCAGACCCTCAAGCAGGACGAGACCATGCTGGTCCAGTCCGGCCGCCCGGTCGGCGTGATGCAGACCCACGAGTGGGCGCCGCGCGTCCTGCTCGCCAACTCCAACCTGGTCGGCGACTGGGCCAACTGGGAGGAGTTCCGCCGCCTGGAGCACCTCGGCCTGACCATGTACGGCCAGATGACCGCCGGTTCCTGGATCTACATCGGCACCCAGGGCATCCTCCAGGGCACCTACGAGACCTTCGCCGCCGTCGCCGCCAAGAAGTTCGGCGGCACCCTGGCCGGCACCATCACCCTCACCGCCGGCCTCGGCGGCATGGGCGGCGCCCAGCCGCTGGCCGTGACGATGAACGACGGCGTCGCCATCTGCATCGACGTCGACCCGCGCGCCATCGAGCGCCGCATCGAGCACCGCTACCTCGACGTCAAGGCCGACGACCTGCGGCACGCCCTCCAGCTGGCCGTCGAGGCGCGCGACGCCCGCAAGCCGCTCTCCATCGGCCTCCTCGGCAACGCCGCCGAGCTGCTCCCGCAGATGCTCGCCGAGGGCGCCCCGATCGACATCGTGACGGACCAGACCTCCGCCCACGACCCGCTCTCCTACCTCCCGGTCGGCGTCGACTTCGACGACATGGCGGCGTACGCGGCCAAGGACCCGGCCGGCTTCACCACCCGCGCCCGCGAGTCCATGGCCAAGCACGTCGAGGCCATGGTCGGCTTCATGGACGCCGGCGCCGAGGTCTTCGACTACGGCAACTCCATCCGCGGCGAGGCCCAGCTGGCCGGCTACGACCGCGCGTTCGCCTTCCCCGGCTTCGTCCCCGCCTACATCCGCCCGCTCTTCTGCGAGGGCAAGGGCCCCTTCCGCTGGGCGGCCCTGTCCGGCGAGGCCTCGGACATCGCCAAGACGGACAAGGCGATGCTGGAGCTCTTCCCGGAGAACGAGTCCCTGCACCGCTGGATCAAGATGGCCGGCGAGCGGGTCCACTTCCAGGGCCTGCCGGCGCGCATCTGCTGGCTCGGCTACGGCGAGCGCGACAAGGCCGGCGAGCGCTTCAACGAGATGGTCGCCGACGGCACCCTCGCCGCCCCGCTGGCCATCGGCCGCGACCACCTCGACTGCGGCTCGGTGGCCTCCCCGTACCGCGAGACCGAGGCCATGCTCGACGGCTCCGACGCGATCGCCGACTGGCCGCTGCTCAACGCCATGGTCAACGTGGCCTCCGGCGCCTCCTGGGTCTCGATCCACCACGGCGGCGGCGTCGGCATGGGCCGCTCGATCCACGCGGGCCAGGTCACCGTCGCCGACGGCACCAAGCTCGCGGGCGAGAAGATCCGCCGCGTCCTCACCAACGACCCGAGCATGGGCGTCATCCGCCACGTCGACGCCGGCTACGACATCGCCGAGACGGTCGCCGACGAGCGCGGCGTCCGCGTCCCCATGCGCGAGGGTGACTCCGCGTGACCCGGTCCAGCGGCACCGGCGCGGGCGAGGCGCACGGGGGCTCCGCCCCGGGCCCCCGCCCCGCCACCCCCGCCCCCGCCGCCGCGCGCGGCGGGGGCCGCCCCACCTCGTTCCACGCCATGTGGGACGAGCTCCGTCCCGTCGGCCGGCACGCCGACAGCGGCGGCTACCGCCGCTTCGCGTGGACCGGGGCCGACGCCGACTGCCGGGCCTGGTTCCGGGCGCAGGCCGAGTCCCGGGGCCTCGCCTACGAGGTCGACCGCAACGGCAACCAGTGGGCCTGGCTCGGCGACCCCCTGGCCGGTGACGCCGTCGTCACCGGCTCCCACCTGGACTCCGTCCCCGACGGCGGCGCCTTCGACGGCCCCCTCGGCGTGGTGTCCTCCTTCGCGGCCCTGGACGAGCTCCGGGCACGCGGCGCGGCCCTCACCCGCCCCCTCGCCATCACCAACTTCGGTGACGAGGAGGGGGCCCGCTTCGGCCTCGCCTGCGTCGGCTCCCGGCTCGCCGCCGGGCAGCTGACGAAGGAGAAGGCGTACGAGCTCCGCGACGCCGACGGGACCACCCTCCCGCAGGCCATGGAGCGCGCCGGCTACGACCCGCAGGCCATCGGCGCCGACCCCGAGCGGCTCGCCCGCATCGGCGCCTTCGTCGAACTGCACGTGGAACAGGGCCGCGCCCTCGACCTGTCCGGCGACCGGGTCGGCATCGCCTCCGCGATCTGGCCGCACGGCCGCTGGCGCTTCGACTTCCACGGCGAGGCCAACCACGCCGGCACCACCCGCCTCGTCGACCGCCGCGACCCGATGCTCACGTACGCGGAGACCGTCCTGGCCGCCCGCCGGGAGGCCGCCCTCGCCGGGGCCGTCGCCACCTTCGGGAAGATCTCCGTCGAGCCCAACGGGGTCAACGCCATCCCCTCCCTCGTGCGCGGCTGGCTCGACTCCCGGGCCGCCGACCAGGCCACCCTCGACACCGTCGTCACCGCCGTCGAGAAGGCCGCCCGCGAGCAGGCCGAGCGCGAAGGCGTCTCCCTCGACGTGGTCCGGGAGTCCTTCACCCCGGTCGTCGAGTTCGAGCACGCCCTGCGCGACGAGCTGAACCGGATCCTGGGCGGGGCCGTCCCCGTCCTCGGCACCGGGGCGGGACACGACGCCGGAATCCTCTCCGCCGCCGTCCCGACCGCGATGCTGTTCGTACGCAACCCCACCGGCGTCTCCCACTCCCCGCGGGAGTTCGCCGCCGAGGACGACTGCGTGGCCGGAGTCCTCGCCCTCGCCGACGTACTGGAAGGTCTAGCGTGTCGTTGATCGCGCGGAAGACGTACTGGCTGGAACACGCCTGGCTCGGCGACCTCGTCGAGCCGGGCGTCGCCCTCGACGTCACGGCCGACGGCCGGATCGGCGGCGTGCGCACCGGGGCGGCCACCCCGCCCCCCGGCGCGGAGGTGCTGCGCGGCCTGACCCTCCCGGGCCTGGCCAACGCGCACTCCCACGCCTTCCACCGGGCGCTGCGCTCCACCGTCCAGGTCGGCTCGGGCACCTTCTGGACCTGGCGCGAGGTCATGTACGGCGTCGCCCAGAACCTCACCCCCGACAGCTACTTCGCCCTCGCCCGGGCCGTGTACGCGGAGATGGCGCTGGCCGGCATCACCAACGTCGGCGAGTTCCACTACGTCCACCACGCCCCCGGCGGCACCCCGTACGCCGACCCCAACGCGATGGGCGAGGCGCTGATCGAGGCGGCCGCGGCGGCCGGCATCCGCATCACCCTCCTCGACACCGCCTACCTGGCCGCCGGCTTCGGCGAGGCCCCCAACCCGCACCAGCTGCGCTTCTCCGACGGCACCGCCGAGGCCTGGGCCGAGCGGGTCTCCGCCCTCAAGCCCCGCGAGCACGCGCTGATCGGCGCGGCGGTGCACTCCGTACGGGCCGTCCCGGCCGGCCAGCTGGCCACCGTCGCATCGTGGGCGCAGCAGCGGCAGGCCCCGCTGCACGTGCACCTGTCCGAGCAGACGGCGGAGAACGACGCCTGCCTCGCCGCGCACGGCCGCACCCCGACGCAGCTGCTCGCCGACCACGGCGTGCTGGGCCCCGGCACCACGGGCGTCCACAACACGCACCTGACGGACGAGGACATCGCCCTGCTCGGCGGCACCACCACCGGCACCTGCATGTGCCCGACCACCGAACGCGACCTCGCCGACGGCATCGGCCCGGCCGGCCGGCTCCAGCGCGCGGGCAGCCCGCTGTCCCTGGGCAGCGACAGCCACGCGGTGATCGACCTGCTGGAGGAGGCGCGGGCGATGGAGCTGAACGAGCGGCTGCGCAGCCGCACGCGCGGCCACTGGACGGCGAACGCCCTCCTGACGGCCGCCACCGCCGACGGCCACGCCTCCCTGGGCCGCCCGGACGCGGGCCGGCTGTCGCCGGGGGCCCTCGCGGACTTCACGACCATCGCCCTGGACACCGTCCGCACCGCCGGGCCGCTGCCCCGCCTCGGCGCGGAGACGGCCGTCTTCGCCGCCTCGGCCGCCGACGTCCGCCACACGGTGGTGGGCGGCCGCCACGTGGTCCGCGACGGCGCCCACACCCTGGTCGGGGACGTGGCGGGAGCCCTGTCCGAAGCGATCGCCGCCGTCCGGGGCTGACGCGCCCGACCGTCCGGGCGCCTCGCGCCCGAGGCGCACCTCCCGAGAGGAACCCATGACCACCACCGCCATCACCAACATCGGCAGCCTCGTCACCAACGACCCCGCCCTCGGCGACGGATCGCCCCTCGGCCTGATCGAGAACGCCGCCGTGGTCCTGGACGGGGACACCGTCGCCTGGGTCGGCCCCGCCGGCCGGGCGCCCGCCGCCGACACCGCGTTCGACGCCAAGGGCCGCGCCGTCATCCCCGGCTTCGTCGACTCCCACTCCCACCTCGTCTTCGCCGGCGACCGCACCGCCGAGTTCAACGCCCGCATGTCCGGCCGCGCCTACTCCGCCGGCGGCATCCGCACCACCGTCGCCGCCACCCGCGCCGCCACCGACGCCGAGCTGGAGGCCAACCTGGTCCGCCACCTCGACGAGGCCCTGCGCCAGGGCACCACCACCTTCGAGACCAAGTCCGGCTACGGCCTCACCGTCGCCGACGAGGCCCGCGCCCTGCGCATCGCCTCCGCCCACACGGACGAGGTCACCTACCTCGGCGCGCACATCGTCTCCCCCGACTACGCCGACGACCCGGCCGGCTACGTCGACCTCGTCACCGGCGAGATGCTCGCGGCCTGCGCCCCGTACGCCCGCTGGGTGGACGTCTTCTGCGAGAAGGGCGCCTTCGACGGGGACCAGGCCCGGGCGATCCTCACCGCCGGCGCCGCCGCCGGGCTGATCCCCCGCGTCCACGCCAACCAGCTCTCCTACGGCCCCGGCGTGCAGCTGGCCGTGGAGCTGGAGGCCGCCTCCGCCGACCACTGCACCCACCTCACCGACGCCGACGTGGACGCCCTCGCCCAGGCCTCCGCCACCACGGTCGCCACCCTGCTGCCCGGCGCCGAGTTCTCCACCCGCGCCCAGTGGCCCGACGCGCGCCGCCTGATCGACGCGGGGGCGACCGTCGCCCTGTCCACGGACTGCAACCCCGGCTCCTCGTACACGAGTTCCATGCCGTTCTGCATCGCCCTCGCGGTCCGGGACATGCGGATGACCCCCGACGAGGCCCTGTGGTCGGCCACCGCCGGCGGGGCCCGCGCGCTGCGCCGTGCGGACATCGGCCGCCTGGCGCCCGGCGCCCGCGCCGACCTGGCCCTCCTCGACGCCCCCAGCCACGTCCACCTGGCCTACCGGCCGGGCGTCCCGCTGGTGTCGGCCGTCTGGAACCGGGGGGTGCGCGCGGCCTGAAGCGCGGCCCGGGGGCCGTCCCGCAGGCGGCCCGGCGGGCCGCCCGAGGGGTGGTCCGCCGGGCCTTCGAGGCCGGACCGTCCTTTGTCTTCCCTCCGTAAGGTCCCGGGCGTACCTTGAGCCACCAATCTGACATGGCGTCAGTAACCCGTCCCGTGGCCCGAGGGGAAGACGAAGGTGTCCGACCGGAAACGCTCCACCGCGCTCGCGCTGGCCTCCGCGCTGGCCGGATCCGCCGTCCTGTTCGCCGCCCCCGCGGCCCACGCCGACGTGGTCGACGTCCAGTACGACTGCAAGACCCCCATCGGCGACAAGTCGGCGGTCTCGCCCATCGACGTCAAGGCCGTCAAGGAGGGCGACGGCTACAAGCTGACGATGTCCTTCCAGAAGGGCGTCTCCTCCAGCCCCATCGAGCTCGGCAAGGGCGCCATGAACCCCAGCGCCGTCCTCATGGCCGGCGGCGCCGAGCAGGCCTCGATCCCCGTCTCCGGGCCCCCGAACGCCGAGGCCGCGCCCGCCAACACGCCGATCAAGATCAGTGACCTGTCGGGCACCTACACCCCGAAGAAGAGCGGGAAGGTCACCTTCACCGCCGGCGTCCTCACCATCAAGGCCATGGGGACCACGACGACCTGCACCCCCGGCAACAGCCCCAAGCCCTCCCTGGAACTCGACGTGACGGCGGCCGCCGGAGCCCAGCAGGCCCCGCAGTCCTCCGGCGACGGCACCCTCCCGCAGACCGGCCCCGCCGACTCCGCCCTGGCCCTCGGCACCTTCGGCGCCACCGTGGCGCTGTCCGGCGCCGCCGGCCTGCTCTGGCTGACCCGGCGCGGCCGACGGGCCCGGCGGATCCCGTCCTGAACGGAGCGCCCGCCCGTGCTCCACGCCCTCAAGCCCCGTACCCTGCGGCGCCTCACCGTTCTGCTGCTGGCCGCCGCCGCCCTCACCGGGACCCCGGCCACCGCCCTCACCGGGACCCCGGCCGCCGCCGACGACCCCGGCTGGACCGCCGAACCGGCCTCCGGGGGAGCCACCACGGCCCGCCGCCCCTCCTTCTATCTCGCGGGCCCCGCCGGCACCGTGCTGGAGGACCGCCTCGCAATCGCCAACACCGGCGACCGGGAGCGGACCGTCACCCTGCGCGGGGCCGACGCCTACAACACGCCCGACGGGGCCTTCGCCGTCCGCCCCGCCCGAGGGGCACAGGGCGCCGGCGCCTGGATCAGCTTCGGCGCGGCCGCCACCGTCACGCTCCCCGCGCACACCCGCGCGGTGGTCCCCTTCACCGTCACCGTGCCGCCGTCCTCGCCGCCCGGTGACCACCCCGCCGCCGTCGTCGCCGCCGAGGGCGGCCGCGAGGCGGGCGTACGGGTCGACGTGCGCGTCGGCGGTCCCGCCCTGGCGGCCCTCACCGTCGAGGACGTCTCGGTACGCGGCCGGGGCGCGGCCACCGCCGTCGCCTACACCCTCGTCAACCGGGGCAACGTCGCCCTCACCCCCGCGCTCGCCCTGCACGCCGGACGCGCCCTCGGCGGGGCCCTCGACCCCCGCCCCGCCCGCGCCCTGCCGGTCGAGCTGCTGCCCGGCCAGCGGATCACCCTGACCGAGCCCTGGCCGGGCGCGCCCGCCTTCGACCGGGTCTCCCTCCGGCTCACCGTCACCGCCCCCGGCGCCGCCCCGGCCACCGCTACCGCCACGGCCTGGCTGGCGCCCGGGGGGAGCGCCGCCCGGGCCGGAGCCGGCCTGCTGCTCCTCGGCGCGGCCGCGCCCGTCCTCGTACGGGTGCTGCGGCGCGGCCCGCCCGGGCGGCGGCGGGGGGAGCCGCGCGCCGAGCCGCCCGAGCAGGCCGGGGGCCCGAACGCCCCGGCCACGTCCGAACCCGAGCTGACGGGAGCGTCCAGGTGAGCCGCACGTCCGGCCCGAGGGCCGTATCCCGCGCCGGGGCGGCCCTCGCGGCCCTCGCCCTGGCCCTCCTGCCCGCGGCCCCGGCCGCCGCCGCCCCGGCCCCGGCGGTTCCGGCCGCCGCCGTCCCGGCCGCCGCCTCCGCCGAGGGGAAGCCCGCCGTGGCGCTCTCGCTCCAGGAGGCGGCCAAGGGCACCGAGCTCACCGCGACCGGCACCGGCTGGCGGGCCGGAACCCTGGTCATGCTGCTGGTCTGCGGCCAGAACATGATCGGCGGCACCAACAGCTGCGCCAACGCCGACGGAGTGGCCGTCTCGGTCGCCGACGACGGCCGTTTCACGGCCCGGCTGCCGGTCGTGGCACCGCCCAAGCCCTGCCCCTGCGTGGTGAACGTGACCTCGGTCAACGGCGACCAGTCCACCGTCGCCGTCCCGCTGAAGATCACCGACCATCCGGTGGCCGACCTGCCCCCCGAGTCCGGGACCGCCCGGCTCGCCCTGCTCACCGGCGTCCGGCTGAAGGGCGAGGACGGGGTGCTGACCTGGTTCGGGGCCCCGCCGTCGCGGAAGTTCACCGCCACCGTCGGCAACCTCGGCTCGGCCCCCGTCAAGGACCCCGTCTTCCAGCTGGGCACCGCGCACGGGGTGTTCGCCCCGCGGTGGGAGGAGGCCCGCTGGAAGGGCACCATCCCGCCCGGCGGCAAGGCGGAGGTGGGCCTGGACGTGGAGCTGCCGGCGGGCGCGCACGGGGACTACACCGTCTCGCTCAAGTACGGGGAGACCGTCCTGGCCACCCAGCCGTGGGGCGTGGACCGGCCGTACGGGGTGCTGCTCTTCTGGGGGCTGCTGCTGGTGGTGATCCCGACGGCGCTGTTCCGGCTGGGCATGGCCGTCGTGGACCGGGTCCGCCCCCGCGCCGGGACCCCCCGCGCCGGGGCCACCGGTGGCCGCCACCGGGGCGCCGGCCCGCCGCCGGAGGGCGCCGCGGAGGTCACGGCCCGCCTCCCGGGGATCCCGTCGCCGCAGCCCCCGGCGGCCGCTCCGCCCGCCCTTCCGTGGTTCACCCCGGAGCCCCGGCCCCCACAGCCTTCCGCACCGTCCGATCACAGTCCGACGACGAGAGGACCCCAGTGAAGACCCAACGGAGGGCGAGCGCGGCCCTGGTCGCGCTGCTGCTCAGCGGCGCGGGTGTCGCCGTGGCGGCTTCCCCCGCCCAGGCCGCCGAAACCACGTTCAAGGTCAGGTGCGTGCCGCCGGCCGGCGGCGGCGACCCGGTCGAGGGCGAGACCACCGCGCGGATCACCGCACCGGCCACGGCCAAGGTCGGCGACGAGGTCGACGTCTCGTGGGAGACGGTGAAGCCGGCGTCGAACAACACCGACCTGATGGTGATCCCGAAGGACTCGGTCCAGCCCACCGGCTGGCTCACCGCGAGCGACGGGGGAGGCGAGGCCAAGGTCGTCGGGGAGAAGAAGAACCCGGAGATCCCCAAGAAGGCCCCCATGGTCATGTCCGTCATGAAGGGCAAGCTGAAGCTGACCAAGGCCGGCAAGATCACCGTGACCCCCGGCAAGTACGAGGTGGCGGTGACCTTCTCCTTCGGCACGTTCGTCACCAAGTGCGCTCCGGTGGGCGAGGTGAAGGGCGGAGCCGTCATCGACGTCTCGGGCGGCGGGACGGGCGGTACGACGGGCGGCACGACCGGCTCGACGACCACCGGCGGCACCACGGGCGGCTCGACCACCGGCTCCACCACGGGCGGCTCGACGGCCGGCTCCACGGCCGGCGGCTCCACGGGCGGCTCGGCCACGGGCGGCGGGACGGGCGGCTCCACGGGCGGCGGCTCGGCCGGCGGCTCGACCACCGGCGGCTCCGGCGGCCAGACCGACTTCCCCGGCAAGGCGGTGGAGGTCGCCTACGACTGCGGCGCCGTGGTGCCTAATGGCATCAAGACGCCCGTGACCATTAGCGCGAAGAAGAACGGCGGCGACTACGCCCTCACCGTCAAGACCGCCAAGGGCGCGATGGCCAGCCCCATGCAGCTCCCGGCCGGCGCCCTCAAGCCCTCGATGGACATCAAGCTCGGCGGCGCCGACAGCGGCACGGTCAAGGTCACCGGCCCGGCCAACGCCGAGCCGATCCCCAGCGGGGCGCCGGTCAGCCTGACCGACATGACGGGCACTTACAAGCCCGGCAAGTCCGGCAAGGTGACGCTCAGCCCCGACCAGCTGACCATCGACGTCACGATGACCCCGGGCACCACCCCGATCAACGTGCCCTGCAAGGCCACCGGCAGCGGCGTCTCCCTGGAGCTGGACACCACCGCCCAGCCCGGCGGCTCCGGCTCGACCACCGCCGGCCCGTCCGCCGGCGGCTCCTCGGCCGCCGCCTCCGGCGGCCTCGCCGAGACCGGCGCCACGGACGACGGCGGGATCAGGGCCCTGGCCCTGGTCGCCGGCACGGTCGTCCTGCTCGGCGGCGCGGTCTTCACCTTCACCCCCTGGCGCCGCCTGCGCGGCACGAGGTAACCCGGCCCGGAACGGGCGAAGGCCCGGCACACCGTCCGGTGTGCCGGGCCTTCGCTCACCCCTGGGGGCGAAAGGTCACTTCATGTCGCCCATCAGGGCGTCGACCTTCTTGCGGTACATGTAGATCGCGAGACCGGCGATCACGGCGGCGGCCGCCTGGAAGAGGATCACGCCGACGCCGTCCAGCTTCACGTCGGCCAGGCCGAGCAGACCGGTGACGCAGTCACCGGCGGTGACGGCGAGGAACCACACGCCCATCATCTGGGAGGCGTACTTCTGCGGCGCCATCTTCGTGGTGACCGAGAGGCCGACCGGGGACAGGCACAGCTCGGCGACGGTCTGCACCAGGAAGATCAGCACCAGCCACCACATGGTGACCTTGGTGTCGTTGCCGGCGGTCTGGTTCAGCGGAATCGCGAAGAGGAAGAACGAGAAGCCCACGAGGACCAGGGCCCCGGAGAACTTCACGATGGTGCTGGGCTCGCGGTTGCGGCGGGCCAGAACCACCCACAGGGCGGCGAAGACCGGGGCCAGGGCCACCACGAAGAGCGGGTTGAGCGCCTGGAAGATGACGGTGGGGACTTCCCAGCCGAACAGGCTGCGCTCGGAGTTCTTGTCACCGAACAGGGAGAGGGTCGAACCACCCTGGTCGTAGATCATCCAGAACACGGCGGCGGCCACGAAGAACCAGATGTAGGCGCTCATCCGGGACTGCTCACCGGCCGACAGGTCCTTGTCGCGCTTGATGCGCACGAGGACGGCGACCGGGATGATCAGACCGGCGATGGTGATCGGGTACAGGGCCCACTTGATGGTGAACATGCCCGCGACGGCCACGGCGCCGTAGAAGACGGCGATGACGGCCAGAACGGCGAGGGCCTTGAGGATGACGGCCTTGCGCTCCGCCGGGGACAGCGGGTTCGGGACGACGCTGCTCTCGGGGTTCAGGGTGCGGGCGGCGAGCAGGTAGATCACCAGGCCGACGCCCATGCCGATGGCGGCGAGCAGGAAGCCGAGGTGCCAGTTGACGGTCTCGCCGATGGTGCCGATCACGAGCGGCGCCGCGAAGGCACCGACGTTGATGCCGATGTAGAAGATCGTGAAGCCACTGTCGCGGCGCGAGTCGTCCAGGCCCTTGTACAGGTGGCCGACCATCGTGGAGATGTTGGCCTTCAGCAGACCGGAGCCGAGCGCGACGAGCAGCAGACCGACGAAGAACGCGATCTGGCCGGGGAGGGCCAGCGAGACGTGGCCCGCCATGATCACGCCGCCGGCGATGGCGACCGTCTTGCGGGCGCCCCAGACGCGGTCACCGAACCAGCCGCCGGGCATGGCCATGAGGTAGACCATCGCCACGTACACGGAGTAGATCGCCGTGGCCGTCGCGGCCGTGAAGGCGAGGCCCCCGCCCTGGCTGCCGGTCGCGGCGTCGGCGCCGCCGGAGACCAAGTACAGAACGAGAAGCGCACGCATGCCGTAGTAGGAGAAGCGCTCCCACATCTCGGTCATGAACAGCGTGGCCAGGCCAACGGGGTGGCCGAGGAAGGTCTTCTCGTGAGCTGCGCTCGGCGAGGCCTTCGTCAGGCTGGAAGCCATGGTCGATCCTTGTTTGCTCGGGACGCTTGGCTTCGTGAGCTGTTCAGCGCCCGGTGGGGGGTGGCCGGCACCGGCGACGGATGTCCCACCCCACGCCCTGGGGTCTCGTTCCCCGCAGTGTCGGGGTGACGGAGCAGCCGTAACCGGGATCCACGCCCTGCACGCCTCCTCGCGCGCCGGGCCCGGCCCATAGGTCATTCACTGTCATCTGGGCCGGATGAAACCGGCCAGAGCAGAATTTGAGGTTCTTGGCTCGGATTTGAGCGCAAATATCCCCTCGATAGTGCATCGGGCGTTCCGCCACCATACGACAGGGGACCGATGCATATGGAAGGGCTTGAGATATGGATCACAGGATTCCGGGGAACCGATCCATCAAGTTCGAAGGCCGATAGTAGTTAATAACCCCAGTTCGAGAGGGGTACGCAGGCAGGCGCCTCCTTTGAGCCGCCGCGGACTACCATCACCCACATGACGCGTGTACTGCTCGCCGAGGACGACGCATCCATCTCGGAACCCCTGGCCCGCGCCCTGCGCCGCGAGGGCTACGAGGTCGAGGTCCGCGAGGACGGCCCCACCGCCCTCGAGGCCGGACTGCAGGGCGGCGTCGATCTCGTCGTCCTGGACCTCGGACTGCCCGGAATGGACGGCCTGGAGGTGGCCCGGCGACTGCGCGCCGAGGGCCACGGCTTCCCCATCCTGGTCCTGACCGCCCGGGCCGACGAGGTCGACACGGTGGTCGGCCTGGACGCCGGCGCCGACGACTACGTGACCAAGCCCTTCCGCCTCGCCGAGCTGCTGGCCCGCGTACGGGCCCTGCTGCGGCGCGGCGCCAACGACGCCGCCCAGGCCCCCGCCACCCACGGGGTGCGCATCGACGTCGAGTCCCACCGCGCGTGGATGGGCGAGGAGGAGCTCCAGCTCACCGCCAAGGAGTTCGACCTGCTGCGCGTCCTGGTCCGCGACGCCGGCCGGGTCGTCACCCGCGACCAGCTGATGCGCGAGGTCTGGGACACCACCTGGTGGTCCTCCACCAAGACCCTCGACATGCACATCTCCTGGCTGCGCAAGAAGCTGGGCGACGACGCCGCCAACCCCCGCTACATCGCCACCGTCCGCGGCGTCGGCTTCCGCTTCGAGAAGAGCTGACGCGGCGGGCCCCGCAGGCCGTCGGAGCGCGTTCGTCCGTTAGGGCATGCTCTAGGACATGCGCCGCCGTCTGATCAACTCCACGCTCGCCGTGGTCCTCGTCGTGATCGCCGTGTTCGGGGTCTCCCTCGTCATCGTGGAGACCCGGACCATCACCAGCAGCGCCCAGGACCGCATCGGCTCCGAGGCGCTGCGCCTGCTGGGCGTCGTCGAGGCCGACGCCCTGGAGCACCGGAAGGTCGACGCCGGCTCACTGTCCGAACAGCTCGACGTCGGCACCTACGCCCGCATCACCGTCCCCGGGCAACCGGTCGTCGAGGTCGGCGACCGCATCGAGGACAACGTCATCCGGGGCACCGCGCGCGGCGAGCAGGGCGAGGTCGTGGTCGTCGAGGAGTCCCGCTCCACCGTCACCCGCGAGGTCGGCCGCACTCTGGCCGTGGTCGGCGCGGTGGCGCTGCTGGCCGTCGTCGCCGCCGTGCTGCTCGCCGTCCGCCAGGCCAACCGGCTGGCCTCGCCCCTCACCGACCTCGCCGAGACGGCCGAACGGCTCGGCTCCGGCGACCCCCGGCCCCGGCACAAGCGCTACGGGGTCCCCGAGCTGGACCGCGTCGCCGACGTCCTCGACGCCAGCGCCGAACGCATCGCGCGGATGCTCACCGCCGAACGCCGCCTCGCCGCCGACGCCTCCCACCAGCTGCGCACCCCCCTCACCGCGCTGTCGATGCGGCTGGAGGAGATCACGGTCACCGACGACCTGGAGACCGTACGGGAGGAGGCGACCATCGCCCTCACCCAGGTGGAGCGGCTCACGGACGTGGTCGAGCGGCTGCTGACGAACTCCCGCGACCCCCGTACCGGCTCCGCCGTCCCCTTCGACCTCGACGAGGTCGTCAAACAGCAGGTCGAGGAGTGGCGGCCCGCCTACCGCAGCGCCGGCCGGGCCGTCGTCCGCTCCGGGAAGACCGGCATGCGGGCCGTCGGCACCCCCGGAGCCGTCTCCCAGGTCCTCGCCACCCTCGTCGAGAACGCCCTCATGCACGGCGGCGGCACCGTCGCCCTGCGCACCCGCGTCACCGGCAACCAGGCCGTCATCGAGGTCACCGACGAGGGTCCCGGCGTCCCGCCCGACCTCGGCAACCGGATCTTCGAGCGGGCCATCAGCGGCCGCAACTCCACCGGCATCGGCCTGGCCGTCGCCCGCGACCTCGCGGAAGCGGACGGCGGCCGCCTGGAGCTCCTCCAGAGTCAGCCGCCGGTCTTCGCGCTCTTCCTCAGCCGTACCGCCCCCGAGCGCGCGGAGCCGGAACGGACGGTCAGGTGACCGCCGGGCGCCCGTACGTCAGCCCTGGTTGCCCGCCGGCTCCGGGGTACGGGCGGCGACGGCCACCTCGTGCCCGTCGCGCTGCTCCACGACCAGCGAGGGCGCCGCGTCCGTCGGCAGCGCCTTGAACACCCACGTCCGGTACGACCAGAACCGGAAGACCGTCGCCACGCCCATGCCGAAGAACTTGAAGATGTTGTTCTGCAGCGAGCTGTCCAGGCCGAAGCCGTACGTGGCGACGTAGAGCACACCGCTCTCGATGACCATGCCGATCAGGCTGAACAGCACGAACAGGATCATCTCGCGGCGCCGGCTTCCCAGGTCGCGGTCGCGGTAGGTGAAGTAGCGGAACCCCACGTAGTTCGTGATGATGGCGACCACGATGGCTATCACGTTCGCCCGGACCGTCTGCAGGTCCGTGGTGCTGCGCAGCAGGTTGAAGACGCCGAAGTTGACCAGGACGCCCGCACCGCCGACCGCGCCGAACTTGACCGCCTCCCGCACGAGGCCTCGGAAGCGCTCGGACAGCGGTACTGCGTTCGGCGTACTCATGGTGATGGTTCAGTCCCTGTCAGTCGTCGTGGGCGTCGCGGGGTGATCCGTCAGCGCCCGGCGGGGCGTGTCACCCGATCTCGTCAACCCCACCATGTTAAGTCTCGCCCCGGGTGCCCGCCCGCGCCCCGGCACCCTTGCGACACAACGCACACAAGGCCCGCGGACCCCACCGGCGAGTCCGCGCCAGGCCTGCGTCCGTATGGCGGAATACCGGCGGATACCCTGGAGAGGTGACGTTCCCGGTAGTCGGCATGGTCGGCGGCGGTCAGCTCGCCCGCATGACCCACGAGGCGGGTATCCCCCTCGGCATCAGATTCAAGATCCTCAGTGACACCCCCCAGGACTCGGCGGCCCTGGTCGTGAACGACGTCGTCATCGGCGACTATCGCGACCTGGACACGTTGCGCGCCTTCGCGCGCGGCTGCGACGTGATCACCTTCGATCACGAGCACGTACCCACCGAGCACCTCCGGGCCCTGGAGTCGGACGGCATCCCCGTCCGGCCGGGGCCCGACGCGTTGGTGCACGCCCAGGACAAGGGGGTGATGCGCGCCAGGCTCGACGAGATCGGCGCGCCCAGCCCCCGCCACCGGATCGTGAGCGATCCGGCGGACGTGGCGGCCTTCGCGGACGAGGTCGGCGGTTTCCCCGTCATCCTCAAGACGGTGCGCGGCGGGTACGACGGCAAGGGCGTGTGGTTCGTCCGCACGCCCGAGGACGCGGCCGCCCCGTTCCACGCGGGTGTCCCCGTCCTCGCGGAGGAGAAGGTGGACTACGTCCGCGAACTCGCCGCCAACATCGTCCGCTCCCCGCACGGCCAGGCCGTGGCCTACCCCGTCGTGGAGTCCATCCAGGTGGACGGGGTGTGCGACACGGTGATCGCCCCCGCCCCCAACCTCTCCGAAGCCCTCGCGGGCGAGGCCCAGGCCCTGGCCCTGCGCATCGCCAAGGAACTCGACGTGACCGGCCACCTGGCCGTGGAGCTGTTCGAGACCACCGACGGCCGCATCCTCGTCAACGAACTGGCCATGCGCCCGCACAACAGCGGCCACTGGACCCAGGACGGCGCGGTCACCTCCCAGTTCGCCAACCACGTCCGAGCGGTCCTGGACCTCCCCCTGGGCGACCCGCGCCCCCGGGCCCGCTGGACCGTGATGGCGAACGTCCTCGGCGGGGACTACCCCGACATGTACGCGGCGTACCTGCACTGCATGGCCCACGACCCGCAGGTGAAGATCCACATGTACGGCAAGGACGTGAAACACGGCCGCAAGGTCGGCCACGTCAACACCTACGGCGACGACCTGGACGATGTGCTGGAACGCGCACGCCACGCAGCCGGCTACCTCAGAGGAACGATCACCGCATGAGCACCCCTCCCGTCGTAGGCATCGTCATGGGCTCGGACTCCGACTGGCCGGTCATGGAGGCCGCCGCCCAGGCCCTGGACGAGTTCGAGATCCCCTACGAGGTCGACGTCGTCTCCGCCCACCGGATGCCGCGCGAGATGGTCGCGTACGGGGAGCACGCCGCCGAGCGCGGGCTCAAGGCGATCATCGCCGGCGCGGGCGGGGCCGCCCACCTGCCCGGCATGCTCGCCTCCGTCACCCCGCTGCCCGTCATCGGCGTGCCGGTCCCGCTGAAGTACCTCGACGGCATGGACTCGCTCCTGTCGATCGTCCAGATGCCCGCCGGTGTCCCCGTCGCCACCGTCTCCGTCGCCGGCGCCCGCAACGCCGGCCTGCTGGCCGTACGCATGCTCGCCGCGCACGACCCGGAGCTCCTCGGCCGGATGCGCGACTTCCAGCAGGAGCTGAACGACCAGGCCACCGAGAAGGGCAAGCGGCTGCGCGCCAAGGTCGCGGGCGCGGAATCCTTCGGGTTCGGCAAGTGAGCGCGGCGGACCTGCTCGCGCGGGCCCGGGAACTGCTCGCCGAGCACCCGGTCGTCGACGGACACAACGACCTGCCCTGGGCCCTGCGCGAGCAGGTGCGCTACGACCTCGACCGGCGCGACATCGCCGGCGACCAGTCCGCGAACCTGCACACCGACATCCCCCGGCTGCGCGCCGGCGGGGTCGGCGCGCAGTTCTGGTCCGTCTACGTCCGCTCCGACTTCGCGGGCGACCGGGCCGTCAGCGCCACCCTGGAGCAGATCGACGCCGTCGACCAGCTGATCGCCCGTTACCCCCGGGCCCTGGTGCGGGCCCTGACGGCCGACGACATGGAGGCCGCCCGCGCCGACGGCAGGATCGCCTCCCTGACCGGCGCCGAGGGCGGCCACTCCATCAACAACTCCCTCGCCACCCTGCGCGCCCTGCACCGGCTCGGCGTGCGCTACATGACGCTCACCCACAACGACACCATCGACTGGGCGGACTCGGCGACCGACGAGCCCCGGCACGGCGGACTCGCGGACTTCGGCCGCGAGGTGGTGCGCGAGATGAACCGCATCGGCATGCTCGTCGACCTCTCCCACGTCGCCGAGACCACCATGCGCGACGCGATCGCCGTCTCGGCCGCGCCGGTGATCTTCTCGCACTCCTCGGCCCGGGCGGTCTGCGACCACCCGCGCAACGTCCCCGACGACGTGCTGGCACAGCTGCCGGCCAACGGAGGCGTCGCCATGGCCACCTTCGTGCCGAAGTTCATCCTCCCGGCCGCCGTCGAGTGGACCCTGGCCGCGGACGAGAACCTGCGCGCCCACGGCTTCCACCACCTCGACACCACCGCCGAGGCGATGGCCCTGCACCGGGCCTTCGAAGCCGCCCGCCCCCGCCCGGTGGCCACCGCCGCCACCGTCGCCGACCACCTCGACCACATGCGCGAGGTCGCCGGCGTCGACCACATCGGCATCGGCGGGGACTTCGACGGCACCGCCTTCACCCCGGCCGGGCTGGACGACGTCTCCGGCTACCCGAACCTGATCGCGGAGCTCCTGCACCGCGGCTGGTCCCGGGCCGACCTGGCCAAGCTGACCTGGTCCAACGCGGTACGGGCGCTGCGCGACGCCGAAGCCGTCGCCCGGGACCTCTCGGCCACCCGCGGCCCGTCGAACGCGGTGCTGTAGGGGGAGTCCGTACGAGCCGCCCACGGGGGCGGGGCCGGGGAACCATCCCGGCCCCGCCCCCGTCCCGTACGGCCGTACACCCGAACGCCGCGTTCGCCGGGCGGCACCGGTACCCCGCATGTCACGGTGGCCCCATATCTCCCTGCTGCCGCCGAGACCGGAGCGAATGCCATGGCCGACCTGCAGGATGAACCCCACTCCGTGGGTGTCGGAGCCGAAGACGTCCCCGTCACAGCACCGCTGATGGCGGGCGGGTCCCTGGACCGCGCGGCCGCGCTGCTCGCCGTCCATCCCGTCGCCGACGGCTGCAACACCCTCGTCTGGACCCTGCGCCAGAGCCCGTACCACGACATCGACACCCCGGACACCGGCGTCGACACCGACATCCCGCGGCTGCGCGCCGGGGGAGTGGGCGCCCAGTTCTGGACCCTCCTCGTCCCCCCGGGGCCGCCGCGCGCGGACTCCTGCGCCCAGGCCGTGTGCGAGACCCTCGAACAGATCGACGCCGCCCGCGCCCTGATGCGCCGCTACTCCGACAGCCTCTGTCTCGCGCTGACCGCCGACGACATGGCCGACGCCCGCAACCGGGGCCGGATCGCCTCGTTCCTCGGCCCCGTCCCGGGCAGCACCCTCACCGGCTCCCTCGGCGCACTGCGCGCCTTCCACGCCCTCGGCGTACGCCTGCTGGCGCCCGCCGGAGCCCCCTGGGCGGAGGAGGGGCTGACGGCCTTCGGCCACGAGGTGGTCAAGGAGGTGAACCGGCTCGCGATGCTGCTCGACCTGACGG
The DNA here is from genome assembly GCF_040301925.1 of Streptomyces sp. NPDC000075. Lineage (NCBI taxonomy): Bacteria > Bacillati > Actinomycetota > Actinomycetes > Kitasatosporales > Streptomycetaceae > Streptomyces > Streptomyces sp. NPDC000075. The sequence continues at coordinate 47,390 of NZ_JBEPFL010000038.1, read as the reverse complement.
GCTGCCCGCCCGCCGCCGCCTGCCAGCTCGCCGCCGCCTCCAAGGCGCCGGTGATCATCTCGAACACCGGCGCGGCCTCCCTCAACCCGCACCCGGACAACGTCACCGACGAGGTGCTCCTCGCGCTCCGCGCGGCCGGCGGCCTCGCGATGGTCACCTTCGACACCGACCGCACCGGCGACTCGCTGCACGCCGTCGCCGACCACGTCGAACACGTACGGGCCCTCGCGGGCCCGGAGGGCGTCGGCCTCGGCGCCGCCTTCGGCGCCGAACCCGGAAGCCCGAGGCCGACGGGACTCACCGACCCCTCGGGCTACCCGCGGCTGATCGCGGAACTACTGGAACGCGGCTGGTCGGAAACCGAACTCGCCCTGCTGACCTGGGGCAACGCCCAGCGGGTGCTGCGCGAGGCGGAGTTCACCGCCCGCGCCGCACAGTACAAGGCACCCCCCGGCTAGGCCGACCCCGCACGGGACGGCTCAGAGCGCCGACTTCGGCAGCACGGTCGCCTTCCACAGCCGGACGCCGGACCACACCGTCGCCCACAGCAGCAGCGCGTTGCGGGTGCAGAGCAGCACCGTGCCCAGCGCGCTGGTGGTCAGGACCTCCGTGTCGTACCAGACCGGGAAGACCAGCGTGGTCAGCGCGGTCGTGGCGACCAGCAGGAGCGCGACCGGCCGCTGGGTGGTGTGCTTCGAGGTCAGGCAGACGGCCGCCAGACCCAGCAGCCAGATCATGTACTGCGGGCTGATGACCCGGCTGGTGACCGTGAAGACCAGGATCGCGCAGAGCGCGGCGTCGAACGGCGTCGCGCTCGACCAGCGGTTGGCCTTCACCCGCCACAGGAGGAGCAGCAGGAACCCGAGGACCGTCAGCCCCACCGAGGCCCGCGCGATGCTGGACACGTACGGGCCGACGTACTCGAACGCCCCGTACTGGAAGTTCGTCTTGCCGGGCCACAGGTCCAGCAGCCGCGCCGCCATGAGCGCCGAACCGCCCAGCGACTCGACCTGGACACCGCGGTTGCCCTGGTTGCCCAGGAAGCCCAGCGTGTCCTTGAACAGCACCGCGAAGACGCCCAGCAGCGCCACGCAGGACAGCGCCGCCGCGACGAAGGCGTCACGCGTGGACTTGCCCCGGGGGACACCGAGCAGCGTCAGTAGCGGCCACACCTTGACCATCGCCCCGATACCGGCGACGACCCCGCCGAGCCGGGGGCGGTTGCGCATGAGGAGCAGCGCGAAGACCGCGAAGAGGGTGACGTGGATGTCGTAGCGGGCGAACGGGGTCGCCATCATCAGCGGCAGCGCCACCAGCCACATCAGCGCGCCGGCCATGCTGCCGTCACCACGCCGCGCCGCCCGCAGCAGGCCGAGCAGGATGACGGCGTCGCAGAGCACGGTCAGGGCGACGAAGCCCTGGAAGTAGGTGAGGAACGGCAGCAGGTCCGGGGAGAGGAAGACGGCCGCGGCGGCCGGCGGGTACTGCCACATGACGTCGTTGTGCGGCATCGTCCAGTGGACGAGCACGTTGTACCAGTTGTGGTAGGTCAGGGTGACCTCCACACGGGTGTTCGTGGAGTGCCCGACGTTGTGGACGAGCGTCCACAGCATCGCCGCCCTGCTGGCCAGCCAGAAGACCGCGATGCCCAGCAGGGCGCCCCGGCTTCGCACGGCTGCTTCGAAGGATTCCCGCCGGTCACGCGTGGCGGGCCCCGTCGCCGCGGCTGCGGTGGGGTGGACTGTGGGGCTGCTGGTCGTGGTCATCGGCGCGAAGTCTACCCATTCGATTATTCCGGTTCTTTGACTGAGAACCTTCAAAAGTGGGTAGGGGTGTACGCCCCGATCGGCCGGCGCCCCCGCGTATCCCCTAAGCCTGCGGGCGCCCCATGGCCCGGTAGGTCCAGCCGGCGGCCCGCCAGTGCGCCGGGTCCAGGGCGTTGCGGCCGTCGAGGATCAGCCGGTCCGTGACCACGGAGCCCAGCTCCGCGGGGTCGAGCTCGCGGAACTCGCGCCACTCGGTGAGGTGCAGGACGACCTCGGCCCCGCGGGCGGCCTCCAGCGCGGAGCCGGCGTACCCGAGGGTGGGGAAGACGCGGCGGGCGTTGTCCATGCCCTTGGGGTCGTAGACGGTGACCTGCCCGCCCTGGAGGTGGATCTGCCCGGCGACGTTCAGCGCGGGGGAGTCGCGCACGTCGTCCGAGTCGGGCTTGAAGGTGGCGCCGAGCACGGCGACCCGCTTGCCGAGGAAGGAGCCGCCCACCGCGTCGCGCGCCAGCTCGACCATGTGGCCGCGCCGCCGCATGTTGATGGAGTCGACCTCCCGCAGGAAGGTCAGCGCCTGGTCGGCGCCCAGCTCGCCGGCCCGGGCCATGAAGGCGCGGATGTCCTTGGGCAGGCAGCCGCCGCCGAAGCCGATGCCGGCGCGCAGGAACTTGGCGCCGATCCGCTCGTCGTGGCCGATGGCCTCGGCGAGCTTGACGACGTCACCGCCGGCGGCCTCGCAGACCTCGGCCATGGCGTTGATGAAGGAGATCTTGGTGGCGAGGAAGGAGTTGGCCGCGGTCTTCACCAGCTCGGCGGTCGGGAAGTCGGTGACCACCAGCGGGGTCCCCTCGGCCATCGGGGTCGCGTACACCTCGCGCAGCAGCTTCTCCCCGCGCTCGCCCCGGACGCCGATGACGATCCGGTCGGGGTGCAGGGTGTCGTTCACGGCGAAGCCCTCGCGCAGGAACTCCGGGTTCCAGGCCAGCTCCACCTCCTCGCCCGCCGGTGCCAGCGCGGCGAGCTTCGCGGCGAGCCGCTCGGCCGATCCCACGGGCACGGTGGACTTGCCGACGACCAGGGCGGGCCGGGTCAGGTGCGGCGCCAGCGACTCGATGGCGGAGTCCACGTACGACATGTCACACGCGTACTCGCCGTGCTTCTGCGGCGTGTTGACGCACACGAAGTGGACGTCGCCGAACTCCCCGACCTCCTCCCACGACTGCGTGAACCGCAGCCGCCCGGTGGCCCCCGGCAGGCCCGCGACGTGCTGGGCGAGCAGTTCCTCCAGCCCCGGTTCGTACATCGGGACCCGGCCGGAGGCCAGCATCTCGATCTTCTCCGGCACCACGTCCAGGCCCAGCACCTCGAAGCCGAGCTCCGCCATGGCCGCGGCGTGGGTGGCGCCCAGGTAGCCGGTGCCGATCACGGTGATCTTGAGGGGGGCCATGGATGCTCCAGAGGTGCGGGGCCGTTTGCGGCCCCCGAGCATAGTCGGGCGGGTCCCGGGGGACGTTCACGGGAGCATCCCGCTGTCACGCAGCTCACGTACGTGCTGCATACCGCTGTGGCGGCGCCGGGAACTAGAATTTGGGTTACTTAACGGTAGTTAGCATCCCGCGCCGAGCGCACGCCAGCGACGCACAGCCGCCGGCCTGTCACCCGGCGCCGCAGACTGGGGAGTGAAAGATCTTGGCGGGTTCTGCCGACTTCGACCTGTACCGCCCGGCCGAGGAGCACGACATGCTCCGCGAGTCGGTCCGCGCGCTCTGCGAGGCGAAGATCCTCCCGTTCGCGGCCGCGGTCGACGAGGAGGCGCGCTTCCCGCAGGAGGCCCTCGACGCCCTCGTCGCCAACGACCTGCACGCCGTCCACGTGCCCGAGACCTACGGCGGCGCCGGCGCCGACGCCCTCGCCACGGTCATCGTGATCGAGGAGGTGGCCCGCGTCTGCGCCTCCTCCTCCCTGATCCCGGCCGTCAACAAGCTCGGCTCCCTCCCGGTGATCCTCTCCGGCTCCGAGGAGCTCAAGGCCAAGTACCTCGGCCCGCTGGCCAAGGGCGACGCGATGTTCTCCTACTGCCTCTCCGAGCCCGACGCGGGCTCGGACGCGGCCGGCATGAAGACCCGCGCGGTCCGCGACGGCGACTTCTGGGTCCTCAACGGCGTCAAGCGCTGGATCACCAACGCGGGCGTCTCCGACTACTACACGGTCATGGCCGTCACCGACCCGGAGAAGCGCTCCAAGGGCATCTCCGCCTTCGTCGTCGAGAAGTCGGACGAGGGCGTCTCCTTCGGCGCCCCGGAGAAGAAGCTCGGCATCAAGGGCTCCCCGACGCGCGAGGTCTACCTCGACAACGTCCGCATCCCCGCCGACCGCATGATCGGCGCCGAGGGCACCGGCTTCGCCACCGCGATGAAGACCCTCGACCACACCCGCATCACCATCGCCGCCCAGGCCCTCGGCATCGCCCAGGGCGCCCTGGACTATGCCAAGGGCTACGTCCAGGAGCGCAAGCAGTTCGGCAAGCCGATCGGCGACTTCCAGGGCGTCCAGTTCATGCTCGCGGACATGGCCATGAAGATCGAGGCCGCCCGCCAGCTGACCTACGCGGCCGCCGCGAAGTCCGAGCGCGTCGACTCCGACCTCACCTTCTTCGGCGCCGCGGCCAAGTGCTTCGCCTCGGACGTCGCGATGGAGGTCACCACGGACGCCGTCCAGCTCCTCGGCGGCTACGGCTACACCCGCGACTACCCGGTCGAGCGCATGATGCGCGACGCGAAGATCACGCAGATCTACGAAGGCACGAACCAGGTCCAGCGGATCGTCATGGCCCGCAACCTGCCGTAACGCGGACCGCCCGCCCAGCAACCCCGACAAGGCCCCCGGCGCCAGCCGAGGGCCTTGTCGTGCACGGGCTGCTTTGTAACGATTCCGATCCAGCGGTCGCCGTCGTGCGTGGCGCGCGCTCCCGACGGCCGGTGCCCCGGTACCGGCGGGGGAGGGGCGCCGGGGCGGGCCGGGGCGGCGCCGGGCGTACGATGCGGCCGGAAGCGGTGGCACGGGTTCAGGCTGAGCAGGGGCTTTCCCCCGCGCGGGCGCGGCGCCGCCTATATAGGGGAGACGGCCGGCGGTCCCGGTACCCGCACCGTACGGAACCCGTCGTAACCGGAACGTTGCCGCAGCGGCCCCGGGCGGGGCGCCGCCGGGCTTCGCACTATGCCGGATGGGCTAACTTTGAAGCTTCGTACGCCTGAACCGCTTGGGGAGAGAACAAAATGACGGAAGCGATCCTGCTGGTCGGCGGGCAGGGGACGCGTCTGCGCCCCGTGACGGTGAACACCCCCAAGCCGATGGTTCCGGCAGCAGGCGTCCCGTTCCTCGCCCACCAGATCGCCAGGGCCGCTGCCGCCGGTGTCACGCACATCGTGATGGCCACCTGCTACCTGGCCGAGGTCTTCGAGCCCTACTTCGGCGACGGGTCCGACTTCGGCATCACCCTCGAGTACGTCGTCGAGGACGAGCCCCTCGGCACCGGCGGTGCCATCCGCAACGCCGCCCAGCGCCTGACCGGCGGCCCGGACTCCCCGGTCCTCGTCTTCAACGGCGACATCCTGACCGGCCTCGACATCGCCGGCCTGGTCGAGTCCCACCGGGCGGCCGACGCCGACGTCTCCCTCCACCTCGTGCGCGTCGAGGACCCCCGCGCCTTCGGCCTGGTCCCCACCGACGCCGACGGGCGGGTGCTGGCCTTCACCGAGAAGCCGCAGACCCCCGAAGAGATCATCACGGACCAGATCAACGCCGGCTGCTACGTCTTCCGCCGCAGCGTGATCGACTCCATCCCGGCCGGCCGCCCGGTCTCCGTCGAGCGCGAGACCTTCCCCGGCCTCCTCGCCTCCGGTGCCAAGCTGCACGGCGTCACCGAGGACACGTACTGGCTGGACCTCGGCAAGCCCGAGTCCTTCGTCCAGGCCTCCGCCGACCTCGTGCGCGGCGTCGTCTCCTCCCCGGCCGTCCCCGGCCCCCGCGGCGAGGCGCTCGTCCTGCCCGGTGCCCAGGTGGCGGAAGGTGCCAAGCTGACGGGCGGTACCGTGGTGGGTGCCGGCGCCCGGATCGAACCGGGTGCTGTCGTCCAGGGCTCCATCGTGCTGGACGGCGCGATCCTCGGCGCCGACACGGTGGTGAACGCCAGCCTCATCGGCGCCGGCGCCTCGGTGGGTTCGCGCACCGTCGTGACCGGTGCCGTCATCGGTGACGGTGCCGTCGTCGGGGCTGACAACGAACTTCGCGCAGGGGTGCGGGTGTGGTGCGAGGCCGAACTGCCCGACGCAGCCGTCCGCTTCTCCTCCGACCGGTGACCAACTTCAGTGAGGCATAACCCTGTGATAGGCGAGCAGCAGACTCCCCGCACGACCGACGTCGCCACCACCAAGCTCCCCGACACCTGGGCGCACACCCCCCTCACCGTGGTCATGCCGACCTACAACGAGGCGGGCAACCTCCCGGGCATGGTGGAGCTGCTCATGGGCCTCGACCAGCCCGGCCTGCGCCTGCTGGTCGTCGACGACTCCTCGCCCGACGGCACCGGCAAGATCGCCGACGAGCTCGCGGAGGGCTTCCTCACCGAGGACGGCAAGCCGCGCATGTCGGTCCTGCACCGCACCGCGAAGGACGGCCTCGGCCGCGCCTACGCCGCCGGCATGGCCAAGGCCGTCGAGGACGGCGCCGAGTACGTGCTCCAGATGGACGCGGACGGCTCCCACCCGGCCGGCAAGATCGCCGAGATGCTGGGCGTCGCCCGCTCCACCGGTGCCGGCCTCGTCGTGGGCTCCCGCTACGTGCCCGGCGGCACCCTGTCCGACGCCTGGGGCGCGCACCGCAAGCTGCTCTCCCGCTGGGCCAACGCGTACGCGAGCACCATCCTGGGCACCCGCGTCCGCGACATCACGGGCGGCTTCAACCTGTGGAGCGCGGGCGCGCTGAAGGCGATCGACCTCGCGTCGATCGGCAGCGCCGGCTACAGCTTCCAGGTGGAGATGAAGTACAAGGCCCTGCGCCGCGGCTTCCAGGTCATGGAGGTCCCGATCCACTTCGAGGACCGCACCGTCGGTGAGTCGAAGATGAACCTGGCCGTGCAGCTGGAGTCCATCGCGATGCCGTGGAAGCTCCGCGCCCGCGCCGGCCGCTGACCGGCACCGGCACCGGCACCGGCACCGGACCATGAAGAAGGGGCACCCCCTCGGGGGTGCCCCTTCTTCATGTCCTCAGGCCCGCAGGCCCTCAGGCCCTGACCGGGCGCCGTTCCAGCATCCGCTTGAGCGCCGCCGAGCCGGGCCGCTCCACGAACTTCACGACCAGCCAGGACGCCAGCAGCATCGAGCAGGTCATCGACAGGATCAGCACGTACGGGTGGACCCTGCCCGCCCAGTGCTCCATCAGCGTCACGCCCACCTGCTGGTGCAGCAGGTAGAGGGGGTAGGACATCGCGCCCGCCACCGACAGCCAGCGCCAGTTGATCCGGTCCAGCCAGCCCAGCGCGACCGCGGCCATCACGCAGTAGAAGAAGGTGACCACCGCGACGCAGACCGCCCAGGAGAGCTTGTCGCCGGCGCGGGTGTTCCAGCCGTGGATGTCGGTCATGTAGCGCTGCATCAGCAGCCAGGACATGGCCAGCAGGATCCAGGGCTCGCCCACGCGGGCGCCCTCGCGGCGGATCAGGTAGAAGCAGATGCCGGAGATGAACAGCGGCGAGTACGTCTGGTTCGCCAGCGCCTCCAGTACCGGCAGGCCGGAGGTCGGCGCGAGGATCGAGGCCACGGTCCAGATCCAGCAGAAGTTCATGACCCGGCGGTACGTCAGGCCCTTCCAGGCGACGATCGCGAAGATCAGGTAGAACCGGGCCTCCGACCACAGGGTCCAGTAGGAGGGGTCGAGCGAGGGGTTGTTCAGCGGCATCTGCACCATCGTCAGATTGGTCAGGATCTGACTGGGCGTGGGGTGGTTGCCGCCGTAGAACTGCGCGTAGACGGTCATGACCGCGCCGGTCACCAGGGCGCAGAACCAGTACGCCGGTCCGAGCCGCACCACGCGGCTGCGCAGGTAGCTGCCGAGCGGCCGGCCCCAGGCGGACATGCAGATGACGAAGCCGCTGATCATGAAGAACAGCTCGACGCCGAGCCAGCCGTAGCGCGAGGCGGTGGCCAGCGGGCCGAACAGCTCCTTGTTCTCCCGCGCGCCCCAGATCACGGGGTGGACGTAGTGGGCGCTGAGCACCACCACGGCCGCCACGATGCGCAGGCCGTCCAGGACGCGCAGCCGGGGCTTGGCCCCGGAGGGGGAGACGCGCTGCTGCGGTATGAGCTCTTCGTCCCGCTTCAGGTCGCCGGGTCGGGGCGGGGCCGCGGGCAAAGACATCTACGCTCCAGAGCAGGCGTGCAAAAGGCGGATCAGTCTTACGAAGAACCTGCCGGACTGTCCAGCGCGGCGCGGAACGAGTGCTTCATGTCACTGCCGTGCCGATCGCCGCGCCGACTGCCGTGCCGACTGCCGTGCTCACTGCCCCTTGACGGTGACCTTCTGGTCGTTCTGGATCTCCTTGACGAGCTGCTGGACCTTCGGCTTGTCCCAGATGAGGTTGCCGCCGCGCTCGCCGGAGATCGGCATGTTCAGCGACACGCCCTCACCGCTGTTGATGCCCTTCATGGCGAAGAACATCTGGCCCATGTCCCACAGCGACATGTCCTTGTCGACGATGAGGGTGTCCAGGCCGGCGCCCATCACCGGGTAGAGGGAGAAGGGGTTGAGGATGGTCCCCGGGGTGGCGGCCTGGCTGGCGAGGGCGGCCAGGAACTTCTGCTGGTTCTTGGTCCGCTGGAGGTCCGACTCGGCGAAGGCGTAGCGGGTGCGGACGAAGGCCAGGGACTGTTCGCCGTTGAGGGTCTGCCGGCCCGCCTTGAAGTCGGCGCCGGACTTCTCGTCCTTGAAGCCCTTCTCGATGTCCAGCTCCACGCCGCCCAGCGCGTCCACGATGTTCGCGAAGCCGGCGAAGCCGATCTCGGCGTAGTGGTCGATGCGCAGGCCGGTGTTGAACTCGATCGTGCGGACCAGCAGCTCCGGGCCGTCGTCCGCGTACGCGGCGTTCAGCTTGGTGTGCTTGCCGGTGCCGGCGTACTTCTTGCCCGACTGGGAGCCGACGAAGGAGGGGATCTCCACGTCGGAGTCGCGCGGCAGCGAGACCATGGTGTTCCCGCTGGAGCACTTGGCCAGGACCATCATCGAGTCGGTGCGCTTGCCCTCGGCGGAGCCCGTGTGGAGCTTCTTCTTCTCCTCGTCGGACATGCCCTCGCGGCTGTCGGAGCCCACGATCAGGTAGGTCGTGCAGTCGCCTTCCTTGGGCCGCTCGATGACCTTGGACAGGTCGACCTCGCGGCGGACCTTGGAGTCGGCCCAGACGTAGGTGCCGATGGTGGTCACCAGGAGGACGGAGACGAGCGCGATCGACCCGATCTTGATCCGCTTGCGCCAGTCGACGACCACACGGACCGGCACCGGTCCGCCGGGGCCGCCGGGGCCGCCCGGGCCCCCGCGCCGTCCGGGACCGCCGGGACCCGAGGGGCCGCCGGGGCCGGAGGGGCGCCCGTAGACCTGGCCGGTGTTGTAGCCGCTGTCGTACGCCGCGTCGGGGCCCTGGGGCTGGCGCGGCGGCGCCCCGTAGCCGGGGCCGGGCCGCGCGCCCGGCGGCGGGGCCTGCGGCGGGACCGGGGGCCGCGCGGGGCGCTGGGCGGGACGGGGCCGGCCCTGGGGAGGCAGGGGGGCCTGCGGCTGCCGCTGGACGTGCCGCATCCGCTGCGGCCCCTCCGGCTGCGCCTGCCCGCTGCCGCGCCCGTACCCGTCATCACGCCGGCCGCGCGCGTCGCGCTCGCCGCCGAACCCGTCCCAGTCACTCATGCGCACAAGGATGCCCGCCCGGGAGCACCCCGGGACACCCCGGTGGGGTCTTCGTACCGGGGCTGTTGCACACCTGATGCCTGCGGGACGCACTCAAGGGGACCGCACTTAAGGTGGTTGCATGACACAGATACCGGAGGCACCGGAGGGCAAGCCGATCTCGGCGTCCCGGACCACCCTCAGCCACATCATGACCGCGGCCGACACGAACCTCCTCGGCACCGTGCACGGCGGCGTGATCATGAAGCTGGTCGACGACGCGGCCGGCGCCGTGGCCGGGCGGCACTCCGGCGGGGCCGCCGTCACCGCCTCCATGGACGAGATGGCCTTCCTGGCCCCCGTCCGCGTGGGCGACCTCGTGCACGTCCGGGCGCAGGTCAACTGGACCGGCCGCTCCTCGATGGAGATCGGCGTACGGGTCCTGGCGGAGCGGTGGAACGAATCCACCCCCGCCACCCAGGTCGGCAGCGCCTACCTCGTCTTCACGGCGGTGGACGCCGAGGGCAAGCCCCGCACCGTCCCGCCGGTGATCCCCGAGACGGAGCAGGACGAGCGCCGCTACCAGGAGGCGCAGATCCGCCGCACGCACCGCCTCGCCCGCCGTCAGGCGATCAAGGAGCTGCGCGAGCGCCGCATCGCGGAGGGCCTGGACGAGGACTGACGCGGAGCTGCTGCGGAGCTGACGCGGAGCTGACGCGGACCTGCCGCGGACCTGACGTGGACGGACCGGGCATACGGGAGCCTTACGGCGATCCCCCTTATGCTGATACGTCGACGTCCGGCTCCCGCGCGAGTGACGGCCGTGCACCCACGACCGGCCCATGAACGGCACTGCCGCGGAGACCTCACTGATGCCGACTGCCACGCAGAACGCCCCCGCGACCGCCGCCCCCGCCCGTGCGGCGCGGCGGCGCGCGACCGGGCCCGACTGGCTGTGGGCGGCGCTGCTGACCCTGGCGGTGACCGCCTTCCGGGCCGGGACCCCGCAGCTGTGGCGCGACGAGCTGGCCAGCTGGAACGCCGCCTCCCGGAGCACGGGTGAGCTGATCGGGATGCTGGGGCACGTCGACGCCGTGTCCGGCTTCTACTACCTGCTGCTGCACTACTGGGTCACCCTTTTCGGGGACTCCCCGGCGATGCTCCGGCTGCCGTCGGCGCTGGCCATGGCCGGTTCCGCCGCGCTGGTGGTGCTGATCGCCCGCGCCCTGTTCGACCGCCGGACCGCCGTGTTCGCCGGGCTGCTGTTCGCACTGCTGCCCGCCGTCACCCGGTACGGCACCGAGGCCCGGTCGTACGCCTTCGTGGTGCTCGCGGTGACCGCCGCGACCTGGCTGCTGCTGCGGGTGCTGGAGCGGCCGTCGCTGCCGCGCTGGGCCGGGTACGCCGTGCTGGTGGCGGTGTCGGGGCTGCTGCACATGGTGTCCCTGCTGTTCCTGCTGCCGCACGCGATGATCGTCGCCCTGCGGTGGTGGCGCGCCCGCCGTGTCCGCGTGCCGCTGTCCTTCGCGGTGGCGGCCGTGGCCGGGCTGCTGCCGGTGATCCCGCTGGTGCTGCTGGGGCGGCGGCAGGTCGGCCGGCAGATCGCCTGGATCGACACCCCGCACCTGCGGGACGTCTCCGGGCTCTGGGACAACCTGTTCGCCTCCCCGCTGGTGGGCCTGGCCGTCGCCGCGCTCGCGCTGCTGCCGCTGGCGTGGCCGCGGGGCCGGCGTCCCGCCGTGGAGATGCTGCTGATGGGGGCCGTGCCGATCGGCGCCTGCTTCGTGGCCTCGCAGGGCAGCTCCTCGTACTTCATCGACCGCTACGTGCTCTTCACCGTCCCCGCCTGGGCGATCCTCGCCGCCGCCGGCCTGGCCGCGCTGCGGCCCCGCGCGGCCGGTGCGGCCGGGCTGGCCGCGCTGATCCTGCTCGGCGCCCCCGACCAGCGCCAGCTGCGCACCGAGCAGGCCAAGGAGACCTCGGACGGGGTGGCGGCGGCCCGGGTGATCGCCCAGGGGTACCGGCCCGGCGACGGCTTCGTCCCGCCGCGCGGCAAGCTGGAGCGGGTCTTCATGATCGACTACCAGATCGGCTACTACCTGCCCGACCGGGTCAAGCTGCGCGACGTCTTCGCGGAGCGCCCGGCGGTCGCCTCCGACGACCTGTTCCCCGTGGAGTGCGGGCAGCCGGAGCGCTGCCTGGGCGACACCCGGCGGATCTGGCTGGTGACGCGGATCACCGACGGCGACCACGACCCGTACAACAAGCTTCCCGCGGCCCCGAAGAAGGCCCTGAAGGAGCACTACCGGATCGCGCGGACGACCGACGTGCGCGGCCTGCACGTCTCGCTGCTGGAGCGGGTGAAGTAGCGCCCGGGCGCCAGCCACGGGCGGGCGCCCCGCGCGCTACTTCCCGCACACCACCTGGTCGCCGGTGACCACGCCGAACTCGCCCTGGTAGGGGTCCTCGGCCCGCACCGGCACGACCTTCGCGTAGTCGGAGCCGGCGATCACCACGACCGTCTTGCCCTGCCCGGCGACCGCGCGCAGCTCGCTGCCCGGCAGGGCCGCGGCCACCGTCTTGGCGGAGCGGTCCCAGCGCGGGTCGTACGAGATCACCGTGCGCCGGACGTCGCGGCCGGCGCCGCTCGCGGGGGTGCCGGTGGTGTCGAACCCGGTGGCGCGCAGGGCGGAGTCCACCCGGCCCCCCAGACCGTCGATCCGGGTGCCGTTCTCCACCTGGACGCGGACCTGCTGCGGGGGCACGTCCACCGGGACGGGCGAGGGCGCGGCGGGGGCCGGGGGCCGGCCGGCGGGGTGCCCGGGGCGGGGCGGGGACAGCGGGCGGTCCTCGCGCAGGGACTCGAAGAGCTGGGCGGCCTTGTGCTCGTCCCACTTGACGGTGGAGCCGATGCCCTTGACCGGGTACGAGGCGTCACCGATCGGGACGGAGGCGAACTCGGACGAGGAGGGGGTGAAGCCGCGCATGGCCTGCCCCAGCGCCAGCATCTGCTCGGACCCGAAGTCCTTGTCGGCGCGCACCGAGCCGAGCAGGGTGGAGCTGACCTCCTTGAACTTCACCGGGTTGAGCAGCACCCCGCCGCCGGTGGCCTGCTTGATCAGGGCGGCGACGAACCGCTGCTGGCGCTGCATCCGGCCCAGGTCGGAGGCGCCGTCGACGTGGCGGGAGCGGACGTACTGGAGGGCCTGGCCGCCGCTCAGGCGGTGCGTGCCGGGGAGCAGGTCGAGGCCGGTGTTCTGGTCGTGGAGGGCCTTGGCGGTGCAGATCTCGACGCCGCCCATCGCGTCGACGGTCCGCATGAAGCTGGTGAAGTCGACCTCCAGGTAGTGGTCGATCTTGACGCGGGTCATGCTCTCGACGGTCCGCACGGTCAGGTTCGGCCCGCCCTCGGCGTAGGCCGCGTTGAGTTTCACGGGATGCGCCCGGTGGGGTCTGCCGGTGGCGGGGTCCTGGTGCGCGGGGAGCTCGGCGTAGCTGTCGCGGGGCAGGCTGACCACGCTGGCCCGCTGCTGGTCGGCGGACAGGTGCACCAGCATGATCGTGTCGGTGCAGTGGCAGGGCTCCCCGCCGAGGCGGTACTCGCGCTTCTCCTCCGGGGTGATCTTGTCGCGGCCGTCGGTGCCGACCAGCAGGAAGTTGATCCCGTGTCCGGCCTGGGGGCGGTTCTTCATGTCCTTGAAGGGGTCGACCCGTTCGATGCCGGTGTCCAGGCCGGTCATCACGGCGTGCCCGACGGCCCCGGAGCCCAGGACCACCAGGGAGACCCCGGCCGCGATCCGCACCCCCCACCGGGGCCGGTCGCGCCGGCCGCGGGCCGTCCCGCCACGTCCGCCGCCCTTGCGTGCGCGCTGAGCCTGGGCCGGCCCGGCGGGCCGGTGGGGACGGGGCGGCTGGGGCACGGGGGACACCTCCCGGTACGTCGGGCAGATTCATCGGAACAGTAGGCCCATACGATCAGCGCCCGTCCGTACCGCTCGTCCGCCGCGCACCCGTTTCCCCCGTACGCGGTAACGTGACACCGATACCCGACCGTGAAGGACGACATGCCCGCCCAGCAGCCCGCAGTCTCGGTGATCATGCCGGTGCTCAACGAGGAGCGCCATCTGCGCGACTCCGTCCGGCACATCCTCGGGCAGGAGTACGCGGGCGAGATGGAGGTGGTGATCGCGCTCGGGCCGTCCACGGACCGCACCGACGAGATCGCCGCCGAACTCGTACGCGAGACCGCGTCCAACGACCGGGCCCGCGTCCACACCGTCCCCAACCCCAGCGGACGGACCCCCGCCGCCCTCAACGCCGCGATCAAGGCCTCGCGCCACCCGATCGTCGTCCGGGTCGACGGCCACGGCATGCTCTCCCCGAACTACATCGCCACCGCCGTCCGCCTCCTGGAGGAGACCGGCGCGCAGAACGTCGGCGGCATCATGCACGCCGAGGGCGAGAACCCCTGGGAGGACGCCGTCGCCGCCGCGATGACCTCCAGGATCGGCGTCGGCAACGCGGCCTTCCACACCGGCGGCCAGGCCGGCCCCGCCGAGACCGTCTACCTCGGCGTCTTCCGCCGCGAGGCCCTCGAACAGCAGGGCGGGTACAACGAGGAGTTCATCCGCGCCCAGGACTGGGAGCTGAACTTCCGCATCCGCGAGGCCGGCGGGCTGATCTGGTTCTCGCCCGAGCTGAAGGTCCGGTACCGCCCCCGTCCCTCCGTACGGGCCCTGGCCAAGCAGTACAAGGACTACGGCCGCTGGCGGCACGTGGTGGCCCGCTACCACCCCGGCTCCATCAACCTGCGCTACCTCGCCCCGCCGGCCGCCGTCTGCGCGATCGCCGCCGGCGTGGTCGCGGGCGTCGCCGTCACCCCGTGGGCGTTCGCCGTCCCGGCCGGCTACCTCGCGGCGATCACCGCCGGATCCGTCCCGGCCGGCAAGGGGCTGTCCCCGGCGGCCCGGGCGCGGATCCCCCTGGCCCTCGCCACCATGCACATGAGCTGGGGCTACGGCTTCCTCACCAGCCCGCGCTCCCTCGCCCGCAAGGTCATCGCCAGCCGCCGCCCGTCGGTGCGCCGCGACCCGGCCGGGGTCTGAGGGCCCACGCACCACGCGAAGGGGTGACCCGGTCCGCCTCGGACCGGGTCACCCCTTCGCGTTCAGCGCCGTCGCCGGGTCACCAGCGGTACGGCTTGTAGACCTCCATGCAGGCACCCGTGTCGGAGCCGTTGATCGCGTCGGCCGTGTCGGGGATCGACCCGGCCGTCGGCGGGGTCTGCGCCGGGAAGGCGTTGCCCTCGCGCCAGTCCGCGCCCACGATCAGGGTGATCTTCGAGACGTCCGCCGACTGCTGCACCGCCGTGCCCGGGATGCCCAGGGACGCCGCCACGCTCTGCGCCTCGTCCGCCAGGTCCGGCGTCGGGTAGCGCACCACGGTGGTCTTCTCCGGGATCAGCGCGGTGTCCGCCTTGGCGTTGGTGAAGCCCTTGGCGAGCAGGACGTCGGCGATCGCGTTCGCCCGGTGCGGCGCCAGCGGCTGACCGGCCGCCGTGCCGTTGACCACCGCGACCGGGATCTTGTCCGGGGTGGTGACCGGCGCCTTCGAGGCCTCCTGGCCGGGCTGGGCCGGCGGCTGCGAACCGCCCGGCGCGGGCTGCGAGGCACCGGGGGAGGGCTGCGCCGCCGAGGGGGACTGCGCGGCCTGCGGCTCGCCGTTCTTGTCGAACGCGACGTCCTTGCGGAGCATCGTCCACAGCTTGTCGGCGTCCGCCGGGTTCACGATGAGCCGGTTCTCGTCCCGGGGGTCCTGGAACGTCGGCATCGTCGTCATCGTGATGCGGTTGGTGGGCACGTCCTTGAGCTGCATGGCCAGGTTGTAGAGCTTCTTGACCGAGCCGATCTCCTCGGAGACCTCCAGCGCCTTGGTGGCCGCCTCGGCCAGGTCGGTGATCCGGCCGACGTCGGTGAAGGCGTTCTGGCTCTTGAGCTCGCGCATCATCGAGTTCATGTACATGTGCTGGGCCTGCGCCCGGCCCAGGTCACTGCTGAACGCGTGCCGGGTGCGCAGCCACTGGAGCGCCTGCTCGCCCTTGACGCGGGTCGTGCCCTTCTGGAGCTTGAGGCCCGAACCGCCGCCGGAGGTCGGCAGCGGCCGGTCCCAGACGTTGTCCTTGACGCAGACGGGGACGCCGCCGACCGCGTCGGCCATCTTCACCACACCGGAGAAGTCGATCATCATCCAGTGGTCGATGTAGACGTTGGTCAGCTTCTCCCAGGTGGCCAGGGTGCAGCCGGGACCGCCGCGACCGAGCGACTCGTTGATCATCGCGTTGGTCTTCTTGAACTTCTCGCCGGTCTTCGGATCCGTGCACTCGGGTATGTCGACCCGGGTGTCGCGCGGAATGCTCACGACCGAGGCGTTCTCCCGGTCGGCCGACACGTGCAGCAGCATCTGCACGTCCGCGAGCGGGGCGTTGCCCACGGTGTCGCGGCTTCCGCCGAGTTCCACGTTCTCCGGCTTGTTGCGGCTGTCGGAGCCGATCAGCAGGATGTTCAGCGGGCGCTGGCCCTTGGCGTTGGCGTGGGTCTTCTCCACGCCGCTCTCACCGCTCAGGCGCTGTCCGCTGCGGATGTTGCCGTTGAGGTGGTTGTAGTAGAGGTACCCGGCCGCCGAGGTTCCCAGGATCAGGAACGCCAGGACGGACGCCACCCAGAACAGCACCCGCCGGCGGCGCCGGCGGGCGGGGATGCCACCGCCCGGGGGCCGGGCGCCGTCGCCCTCGCCCTTCCGGGGTGGGGGCACCGTGCCGGACGCCTTCTTCTCGCCACCGCCGGATATGCCGTCGGTGGCCTTGTCGGGCGCCCCCTCCCCCCGCACGCTGCTGTGCATCACGCGTACCCCCCTCAAGAATTTTTACTGGTCGGTATTGTGCCGGTCCTGCCGGCTACCGCCCCTAGGCGGTCTGTGGACGATCGGCGGGCGGTCTAACCGCCGCCCGCGGCTCGGCCGCGCCGTACCCCGGCGTCCGGTGGCGCGGCCGGTCACTTGGCGCAGACCGCCTTGTCCGCCTCGACCCGCTGGACCCCCTCCGGGGCCTGCTGGGGGGCCGCGGCGCCGAGCGGCGTGCCCGGCTCCTTGAAGTCGGAGCCCAGGGTCAGCTTCATCGGGGTCCTCGGTCCCGCGTCCACCGCGCCGGGCTTGAGGGCCGAGGCAGGCAGGCCCATCATGTCGGCCAGCGCCCGGGCCTGGTCGGCCTGGTTGGGGGCGTACTCCAGCTGCGTGGCGGCCAGCCGCGCCGAGGCGTTGCCGTGGTTGCCCGCCTTGTAGACGCCCTTGCTGTTCTGCAGCCAGGTCAGGGTGGTGGATGCCGATCCCGGGGGGCCGCCGCCGTTGTACACGTCCACCCGGACGTCCCCGGCCGGGGCGCGGTTCCCCTGGAGCAGCGCGTCCTGCTTGCTCTTGGCGTCGGCCTCGGCCGCGTCCTTGGCGGCCTGCTCCTTCTTCTCGACCTCCGTGAGGGACACGTCCTGGCGGATCATCTGCAGGAGCGGGTCCGCCTGGGAGGGGTTGAGCACCACGGTCGCCTTGCGGTTGGCCGGCTCGTTCGGGTTGTCGATCACCGGGAGCGTCGTGAAGGTGACGTTCTTGGGGTTGATGTCCTTCAACTCGCCCGCGAGGGCGGTGAGCTTGCCGATCGAGCCGAGCCCCTGGTCCACCGTGAGCGACTTGGTGGCCGCCTCCGCCAGCGAGAAGAACTTCTTCGGACTGGTCAGCGTCTCCTTGGACTTCATCTCGCGCATCATCGAACCCAGGAACTGCTGCTGGGTCTTGATCCGGTCCAGGTCGCTCTCGTTGCCGAAGGAGTGCCGCGTCCGGACGAACGCCAGCGCCTGCTCGCCCTCCAGCCGGTGCTCGCCCGCCTTCAGGTTCAGCTTCGAATCGCGGTCGTTGACGTCCTTCGCCAGGCAGACGGGCACCCCGCCCACCGCCGTGCTCAGGTTCTTCACCGCGTTGAAGTCGACCATCATGAAGTTGTCGACCTCGATGCCGGTCAGCGCTTTGACCGTGCGCATCGTGCAGCCCGGGTCCCGGCCCTCCTGGCCCAGGCTGTTGTTGAAGCGGGTGCCCCGGGTGCCGGGGATCTCCTTGACCGAGCCGTCGGTCTTCGTCGGGCAGGACGGGATGTCGGTGATCAGGTCGCGCGGGATGGACAGCGCGGTCGCGTTGCTGCGGTCCTTGGAGACGTGGAAGAGGATCGTGGTGTCGGCGTGGCCGACGCTCTCCGCGTCCCCGTACCCCTCGTTGCCCTTGCCGCTGCGCTTGTCCGTGCCGATCACCAGGACGTTGATCGGCTGGTCCTTCTTGAAGCCGCCGCCCGCGCCGCCGGTGTCGATGACGTTCAGGTTGTCGTTCAGGTGCTGGTAGTACAGGTACGAGCCGAGGCCGCCGCCGACCAGCAGGAAGGCCAGGGTGCCGCCGGTGACCACCAGGAGCCGCCTGCGGCGGTCCGGCCCGCCGCCCTTGCGGGAGCGGCCGCCGCCACGCCGCCCGCCGGGCGGGCCCTCGCCGCGACGGGGCTTGGGGACGGCGGGGGAGGGAGCGGCCGGTGCGGGGGCCGTGGACGTGGAGGATCTGCGCGTCCTGCGGGGGGCGGAGGCGAAACGCTGCTGCGCAGCGGAACGGCCCAGTTGCAGTTCGTAGTTGCCAGTGCGGGGATTGAGGACCCACTGGTCAGCGGGGTCGATCTCGTCCGCCCGCCCACGGCTTTGCGCATCCACGGTTGCTCGAATCCTCCGTCGGTGCTTCGCGACGCGCCTCCCCCCAGGCGCGCGGTCAACGATCCGGCTGCTGGTGCACGGCCTCTTCACGGCCGGTGCACCGGATCGCTCACCTTATCCGGCCAGGTCAGCCGCAAACCATGCTGGTGACAAAATCCACTCCCCCTATAACGGGCCAAAGCGCTCATCCGGCTCGGTTCACCGGGCAGCTTTTGGATTGCTTTACCGGCAGTCGGCCGTGCCCGCCGTGGTTCCCGTGAAGGTGGGGGCCGGTGTGACCGCCGCAGAGGTTCCGCTTCCCGTCGGCGAGGGACCGCCCGAACCGTCACCGGTGGCCTCGCCGGAGCCCTCGCCGGAACCGTCCCGGGGTGCCCCCGCGGGCTCCGGATCCGGGCTCGGCGGCGGCTGCGGCGCGGTCACCGTCACCGGCCGGTCCGCCCGCAGCCGCTCGAACAGCCGGGCCGCGTCCGGCTCCACCAGCTCGTCCCGGTTCGGGTCTGCCGCGTACGGGCGACGGGGCACGGTCAGGAACTTGACCTGGTCGGCCGGTATGTCCCGTACGCCCCGTACGAGTTCATACAGCCCCCGCAGCGAGGCCAGACCCGGGTCGGTGGTCACCGAGGAGGTGGCCGCGTCCAGCAGCGGATACAGCTTCGCCGGGTTCAGCAGCACCCCGTTGCTGCTCACCTTCTCCCACAGCGACCCCAGGAACTGCTGCTGGCGCTCCATGCGCTCCGTGTCACTGCCGTCGCCCAGGCTGTAGCGCGCCCGGACGAACCCCAGCGCCTGCTCCCCGCCCAGCACCTGCCGGCCCGCGGGCAGCCGCAGGTGCGCCTCGGCGTCGTTGACCGGCCGCCGCAGGCACACCTCCACGCCGCCGACCGCGTCGACCATCTTCTTGAACCCGCCGAAGTCCACCACCATGTGGTGATCGATCCGGATCCCGGTCATCTTCTCGACCGTACGGATCGTGCAGGCGGCCCCGCCCCACTGGAAGGCCCAGTTGAACTGCGCGAACCGGTCCCCGGTGCGGGAGCCGTCCGTCCCCAGGCACTCCGGCACCTCCGCCATCAGGTCCCGGGGGATCGACACCGCCGTCGCGCTGCGCCGGTCCGCCGGCAGGTGCAGCAGGATCGTGGTGTCCGAACGCTGGGTGCCCCCGTCCTGCCCGTAGCCCGCGTTACCCGTCCCGGAACGCGAGTCCGAGCCGATCAGCAGGATGTTCTGGGCGCCCGACGCGAAGTGCGCCGGCCGCTCGCGCTCGTAGCGCCGCAGTTCCGCCGCCGCGGAGGTGTCCTCGGTGATGTTCCCGTCGAGCTTCGCGTACAGCCACCAGCCCGCCGCCGCCCCCGCCAGGACCAGCAGGACGGCCCCGAGCCCGATCCAGCGCAGCAGCCGGCGCCGCCGGCGGCCGCGCGGGGGCTTACCCGCGCGGCCGGCCGCCGCGGCGTCATCCGGTATGCCCGCGCCGTCCCTCACTCGCGCACCGTCCCCTCGCCGTGCCGGCCGCGGCTCCACCGCGGCGGCGACGGGCCGTACGGGTGTACGGCCTGCAGCGATACTCCACCCGGGCGGGGCGGGCGGCCCGGGGGGAGGGGGTTGTCTAGACCCATGTGGGTGACAAATCGCCGGGACCGGACGGGGACCTGGGCCTACGCGGTGTGGGTGACGCGCTCGCTCTCCACCCGCTGCGCCAGCGCCTGGGGCGCCAGCGCGTCCAGGTTGCGGCACAGCACCACGGAGCCGCCGATCGCCAGCGGCCCGTACAGGCCGGCCGACAGCCCCTCCCAGCCGTCGAAGTCCAGCCCGGACAGCACCCGGGCGCCCTCGCCGAGCCCACGCTTGCCCGCGTCCTCGCGGGCCCGCTCCACCAGGGCCGCGTACGACAGCTCCTCGCCGCCGACCACCAGCCCCGGCCCGTCCGCGTCCACCGGAACGAACGGGGCGAACCGGTCACCCTGCCCCGGCACCTCCACCGCGTAGTCCGCGAACCCGGCCGGCGCCTGCGGGAACCGCCCGCCCAGCGGGCGCAGCGCCAGCGCGACCCGCTCACCGGAACAGGCGCGGGCCTCCTCCAGCGTGTCCGGCCCGCTCACCACCAGATCGGCGTCGGCGGGATCCCCGCCGATCTCCACGACCACCCCGACGGAAGCACAGGCGAGCAGCCACACGGCGCTCTGCCAGTGCGCGGGCAGCATGAGCGCCAGCCGGTCACCCGGCTCGGCACCCAGGTCGCCCTGGAGCAGATTGGCGGTCTTGGCCACCCAATTGGCGAAGGTGGCGACGGACAATTCGACGCGCTCGCCCGTGGCGTCGTCGTAGAAGGTGACGAGCGGGCGGCCCGGATCGGCGGCGAGCGCGGATCGCAGCAGGTCGGCAGGGGTGCGGTCAGTGGCGTTCACCCGCCCCAGCGTACGCGGCGCCCTCCCCCGTACGGGGGGCGGCGGCTCGCCCGTCCAGGGGAGGCGCGCCCGGCGCGCCGTCGGACGGTGCGTCAGTTCTCCGATGGCGCTTCGTGGTGGGTGTGCCCAGCATCGCTTCCATGCGCGGATTCCTTGCTTCCTCGATCGGTGTCGTGACGGCCGCCGCCCTGGCGCTGCCGCTCTCGCTCTCCACTCCGGCCCTGGCCGAGGCGGTCCCCGTCGTCCCGGGGTCCACCCAGTCACTGCCGCTCGTCCCCCTCGGCCCCTCCACCGCCGCCCGCATCCCCGGCGTCCCCGGCATGAGCACCTCACCGGGGCTGGCCGAGACCCGGGGCCTGGCCCCGCGCGACGTCAAGACGTTCTCGCTGGTCGGGGTCGTCTGGGACGACGCCGCCGCCGAACTCGGCGGCCGCATCCAGGTCCGCACCCGCTCCGTGGCCACCGGCGCCTGGTCCGACTGGCAGGACGTCGACACCCACAACGGCGAACACGCCGCGGACCCCGACGCGGCCGAACGCGGCACCGGCCGCGTCCGCGGCGCCAGCGCCCCGCTGTGGGTCGGCCCCTCCGACGGCGTGGAGGTGCGCGTCCAGGCCGAGAACGCCCCGGCACCCACCCGCGCCGCGGCCGCCCCCGGCCGCCTCCCGTCAGGCCTGCGCATCGAGCTCGTCGACCCCGGCGCGGGCCGGGCGCCGGCTTCGGGCGACGGCAAGAACGGCGTGGGCGCGTCCTCGTCCCACGTCCCCCCGGACGACGACAAGGGCGACGTCGCCGCCACCCTCCCCGCGATGTCCATGGAGGCGGCCGAATCCTCCGCGGCCAACGTCCCGCACGCCCCGCTCGGCGCACTGGAGATCGGCGCCCTCGACAAGGCCGACTCCACCGCCGACGCGATCGCCGCCGACGCCGAACCCGCTGCCGCCGCCCGCCCGTACATCGGCCCGCGCCCGCGCATCGTCACCCGGCGCGGCTGGGGCGCGGACGAGTCCCTGCGCGAACCGGGCTTCGTCTACACGAGCACCGTCAAGGCCGCCTTCGTCCACCACACCGCCTCCGGCAACAACTACGCCTGCACGGAGGCCCCGGCGGTGCTGCGCAGCCTGTACCGGTACCACGTGGTCAGCGAGGGCTGGCGGGACTTCGGCTACAACTTCGCCGTCGACAAGTGCGGCACGGTCTACGAGGGCCGCGCGGGCGGAGTCGCCAAGGCGGTCCTGGGCGCCCACACCATGGGGTTCAACGCGGACAGCATGGGCGTCGCGGTGATCGGCACCTACTCGTCCACGGCCCCGCAGAAGGCGGCGGTGGACGCGGTGGCCCGCCTCACGGCGTGGAAGCTCGGCCTGTTCGGGGCGGACCCGCGGGCGAAGACGACGCTGAAGTCGGGCGGGGGGAACCTGTACAAGAAGGGCACCAACGTCAAGCTGAACGTCATCTCGGGCCACCGCGACGGCTTCGCCACGGAATGCCCGGGCCGCCTCCTGTACAACCAGCTCCCCCCGACGAGAACGGCCTCGGCGAAGCTCCAGGGGCGGTAGCCCCGGAGGGGGCGCGGCGGTGGGGGTGCGGGCCCGCCATCTCCCCCTCGAGGGGTGGGGGCGGGCCGGTGGCTGCCCACCCGCCTCCCTATCTGCGGGCCGGTGGGCGGGGGACGGGGTCCCGGCGGGCGGTGACGGCACAGCCGGCCGGGACCGGGGGAGGGCGGGGCCACACTCAGCGGTCTCAGAGATGGCTTGGGGGGTTCCCGTCAGTCTCATCGTCCTTCCGCGTCGGGCCGCCCTGTCAAGGGCGCTCCTTCGTCGCGTCGCTTCGCGATGGCCTTCGGCCACCCTTGACAGACCGTCCCGCCACGAAAAAACGAAGACTGCCGGGAACCCCCCAAAGGAACGGGACGGACGCAGGTCATGCAATCGGCGGGATCAGCGATCCGTCGGGGTCGTCGGGGGCCGGCAGACCGGGCGTCCGGCCTCCATCACCATCAATCTGAGCCACCCCACGCATCAGATCGCTACGCGCTCCTCCCGTCTCAGCGTCCGACGACCGCCTGGGGCCGCTACCCGCCCCCAAGGCCAACGGAATCGGCATCCGGGACCGGTGGGCGCGTCAGATCGCTACGCGCTCCTGCGATTTCAGCGGCGGACGGTCGTCGTGGGTCGGTGTGACGGAGGTCAGCGGACGGCTGGGCCGTTGCCGGATCGCCAGTCGTCAAGGCGCTTGCGGATGCTGGGGACCATGGGGAGGGCGTCGGTCTCCTGGGGGGTGAACCAGGCGACTTCGAAGGACTCGTCCGAGGAGCGGAGGGTGCCGCCGGTGGGGCGGGCCAGGAGGCAGATGGAGAACTCCTGGCGGACCTCGCCGTCGTCGTAGGCGAAGACGTGACCGGGGTTGGTGTACGTGCCGACGATGCCCGTGATCTCGACGGTGATGCTGGTCTCCTCGTAGGTCTCCCGGATCGCACAGTCGCCGATGGACTCGCCCAGGTCCATCCTGCCGCCGGGAAGGGCCCACATCCCGTTGTCGGTCCGGCGCTGGAGGAGCACCCGCCCGTCCTCGCCCACGACGACGGCGGAGGCGGCGGGAACGAGGCTGTTCGCCGGAGGTGCCGTCGGATCGTCTTCGTAGTCACGCCTGGCCATCGTCGTTCTCCCATCGATGTGAGGTGATGCGCCGGCCGAGGACAGGTTTCCGTCGCCGAGTGCGCGCACTACGTACGGCGGGCGGGCTGGTCGTAGGCAGCCACGACGTTCTCGACGGCTGTGGTGAATTCTCGGCCGGATGCGCCCCGGATGTAGGCGAGTTCCATCCAGCGTTCGTAGGTGGGGCAGTCGGAGACGTCCTCGTTGATGACGGCCATCAGTTCGCCCTCGGTGCCGGAGGCGAGGTCGCGGACGCGGCGGCGCAGGAGGCGATGGGGGACGTATTCGTACTGCTCACTCATCGTCCGGCTCCCTCTGCTCGGGGGCGCTGCGCAGGAACCTGGCCCACCCGGCCGCCGCCCGGGCCAACAGGCCGGGGCTGGGGTGGTAGCAGTCGTGCAACTCGGACTGTTCGTCTGCACCGTTGGCGGTCATGCGGAGATGATGGGCTGGCGGACAGACGGGCAGACAGGTCATCGCGTGGCCATCGGTGGCCATGTGGCGGCCATGGCCGGAAACGGGTGCGATGACGCCTCAAGCTGGGCCCATGAGTCAACGCAATGACGCGCTGCGGGCGGCAAGACTCCGTGTCGGCTGGCGCACCATGGATCAGGCTGCCAAGGGGCTGTCCGAGCACGGGCGGCGGCTTCTCCAGGACCGGCACTTCGACGTCTCGCCTCGTACCTGGCGGCGTTGGGAGGGGGAGCGGCCGGGCTGGCCGTCGGAGGAGACCGCGATCGTGTTGCACGACGCCCTCGGCCGGTGGCCCGAGGACCTGGGGTTCACCGTGCCTGCCGGATGGATCCGCCCCGAGGCCCGCCAGGGGGAAGACGTGAACAGAAGACAGTTCGTCTCCGTCACCGCCGCCGCTCTCGTGCCCGGACCGATGTCGTCCCAGCACGTCGACCCGGCTCTCATCGACTACTTCGAGCAGCAGCTCGAAGGGCACTACCGGGCCGACATGTATCTGGGTCCTCATGATCCTGCCCAAGATCCGCGTCATGGCCTTGCAGCAGCAGGCGCACGGTGCCAGCCTCACCGGCGACCGGGCCGCTGTGGACCGGCTCATCGACACGGCCGACGGCCTTCTGGCCCGTGTCGACGACGACCTTCCCTGGGGCAACGCCTGCCGCAGGACCCCCGGCTACTTGGAGGTCCAACGCGCCACCTGCTACGGCCGGCTCGGCCTCGGCCGGGAAGCGGACTCGCTCTGGGCACAGGTCCTCGACGTCGTGCCCGCGACCGCTCGCCGCGACCGTGGCGTCTACCTCGCCCGGCACGCCACGTCGGCAGCCACTGCCCAGGAGCCCGATCACGCGGTCGAGATCGCCCGCGAGGCCGTCGACATCGCCATCGAGACGAGATCCGCACGCATGGTGCGTGAACTGCGCACCCTGGAACGGGCGATGCGCCCATGGCACGATGCCCCCGTAGGCCGGGATTTCGCGGAGATCCTGGCGCCGGTTGGCAAGGGGAGCTGACATGGGCGTGCCGAGGGTGTTGTCCGACGAGGAGATCGCCGAGAACCTGGCCGACCTGCCCGGCTGGGAACGCAAGGGTGACGAGATCACCCGCACCTACGAGATCCGGTACCACGCCGCCGTGGCGGCCATCGTCACCATCGCCGACCGGTCCCGCCGCGTCCAGCACCACGCGGACCTCGACCTGCGCATCGACCACCTGCGGGCCACCGTCACCACTCATGACGCGGGACACCGTCTCACCGCCGCCGACTTCGACCTCGCCCACCGCATCGACGCCATCGTCGCCGCCCACCAATCCCTCCCTCTCGACTGACCAGGATGGACGGCCGAAGCGGAGCCGCAGGCGCGCAGCCGGGCGGGGAGACGTTCTCGGGGGTGTGGGTCAGCCGTTACGAGTTCTTCTCTTCGAGCCGGGGCGACTCGTACGAGGGCAAGCACTACGTGGTGATCGTCCAGCACGGGAACCGGCTGACGGTCCAGAGTCTGCCCGGGGCGAGCAGCAACCCCGACAGCCCGCTCACGCTGGACCTGACCGTCGACCGTAACGTGGCCACGGGCACATGGGTCGAGCAGACAGCCGCAGACGGCTACTACAACGGGGCCCGCTACCACGGTGCCATCCAGCTCCTGATCGAACCGACCGGACGGCGCATGACCGGGAAGTGGGTCGGCTTCGGCAAGGACTTCGACGTGAACACCGGTCCCTGGGAACTGCGGCTGGTCGACCGCTCCACGAGCAAGGCGACCCTGGAGAGGTACAGCCAGCCCCCGGAGTGAAGCCGACGCCGCGCCGTTCGTCATTTGGTGCGGGTATCAGCCCTGGGCGGTCGTCGGACGCCGAAATTCGAGAAGCGCGTAGTCTGTTGCGCCCGGCGGTCGCGGATGCCGATTCCGTCAGCCTTGGGGGCGGGAAGCGGCCCCGGACGGGCTGCGGACGCTGCGAAATGAGGAGTGCGTAGCGATCTGATGCGTGGGGTGGCGCCGATTGCTGCCTGATGGGGGCCGGATGCCCGGTCTGCCGTGCTCCGGCTCCCCGGCTGGTCGCTGAGGCCGCCGATTGCATGACCATGACCCGTGCCGTCCTTTTGGGGGTTTCCCGGCAGTCTTCGTTTTTCCGTGGCGGGTCGGGCTGTCAAGAGTGGAGCGCAGCGACATCGCGTAGCGACGCGACGAAGGAGCGCTCTTGACTGACCGGCCCGACGCGGAAGGACGATGAGACTGACGGGAAAGCCCCAACCCTTCCCTGAGACCGCTGAGTGGGGTCCCGCCCTTCCCGGTTCCGGATGGCTGTCCGGTCGCCGCCCGGCGGGACCCCGCCCCCGGCCCGCCCACCCGCACCCGGGGAGGCGGGTGGGCGGCCACCGCCCGGGCCCTACCCCTCGAGGGGGAGATAGCGGGCCCCCGCCCCAAGGGGCGACAGCGCCCCCCTGTCCTACCCCGCCGTTACCCTCGAAGCATGGCCGGCCGATTCGACCCCCCGACCCGTACCGACCTCCGGGCCGGGCGGACGCCCGTGCCCGCCGGGGCCGGTACGCGGGCCGGCGGCGGTACGCGGCGGCTCTGGCGGTGTGAGGGGCCCCTCGACCTGGGTCTCGTCCTCGGCCCCCTGCGCCGGGGGCCCGGCGACCCGACCTTCCGGGCCACCCCCGACGGCTCCGTCTGGCGGGCCACCCGGACGCCCGCCGGGCCGGCCACGCTGCGGGTCTCCCTCACCCCCGACGGGGCCGACGCCGAGGCGTGGGGGCCCGGGGCGGACTGGGTGCTCGACCAGCTTCCGGCGCTGCTCGGGGCCGACGACGACCCGGCCGCCTTCGTGCCCCGGCACCGGCTCGTGCACGCCAGCCACCGCCGCCGTCCCGGCCTGCGGCTGACCCGTACCGGGCTGGTGCTGGAGTCGCTGATCCCGACCGTCCTGGAGCAGAAGGTCACCTCCGACGAGGCCTACCGCGCCTGGCGCCGGCTGGTGCGCCAGCACGGGGAGCCGGCGCCGGGGCCGGCTCCGGGCCCCGCCGGGCGGCCGGACCTGTACGTGATGCCCTCCGCCCGCGCCTGGGCGCTGATCCCCTCCTGGGACTGGCACCGCGCCGGGGTCGACATGAAGCGTTCCGGCACCATCGTGCGGGCCGCCCGCGTGGCCGCCCGGCTGGAGGAGGCCGCCGCCATGGGGCTGCCGCAGGCGGCCGCCCGGCTGGAGGCGGTGCCCGGGATCGGCCCGTGGACCTCCGCCGAGACCCTCCAGCGCAGCAACGGCGCGGCGGACGCCGTCACCACCGGAGACCTGCACCTCCCCGGCATCATCGGCTACGCCCTGACGGGCGAGCGGGACGCCGACGACGCGCAGATGCTGGAGCTCCTCGCCCCGTACGCGGGCCAGCGCCACCGCGCGGCCCGCCTCATCCTCCTGGCGGGCCACACCCCGCCGCGCCGCGCGCCCCGGATGTACCGGAGCGACATCGGCCGCATCTGAGCCGGTCGCGGGACCGGGTCCCTACCGGACCTCGAAGAAGTCCTCCGCCGCCCGTCCCGGCCGCTCCGCCGGGGCGGCGGCCGGGTGGCCCACCGCGACGGCGCCCATCGGGTCCCAGCCCGCCGGCAGGCCCAGCACCTTGCGCACCACGTCCCGGCAGAACATCGTCGAGGACACCCACGCCGAGCCCAGCCGCTCGCCGGCCAGTGCGACCAGGAAGTTCTGCACGCCGGCGCCCATGGCGACGACGAACATCTCCCGCTCGGCCGCGTCCCGCCGCGCGTGCCCGTAGTCGTGCGCCCCGTCGGTGACCATGCACGGCACCACCAGGTAGGGCGCGCCGCGCAGGACGTCGCCGCGCCGGACCCGCTTCGCGATGGACTCCTCCGACTTGCCGTCGGCCCGCAGGTCCGCGATCCACGCGTCCCGCATGGCGTCCAGCAGTTCCCGCCGCGAGGCCTGCGACTCCAGCAGGACGAACCGCCAGGGTGTTGTGTGGTGGGGTGCCGGGGCGGTCACGGCCGCCGCGACCGCGCGCCGTACCGCGCCCGGGTCGACGGGCTCGTCGGTGAAGGCCCGGACGGTGCGCCGCCCGGTGACGGCTTCGCGTACCGCCTCCGAGGTGCCCAGCCGGAACATGTCCTCGGCCGGTGCCCGGACCAGGTCGCGGGCCGTGGAGGCGCCGCCCACCAGGTGTCCGAGCCCGCGGACGACCGCCACCGGGAGCCCGGCGGCCTTGCCCTTGACGAGGTCTCCGGCGGCGGCGAGTTCGTCGCCCGTCGCCACTATCGTCGCGCTGAGCGGGTTGCCGTGGGCGTCGGTGCCGCCGCGCAGGTCGTCGAGGACGTGGACGCCGGCCGCGCCGATGGCGACGTCGGTGAGTCCGGTGCGCCAGGGCCGGCCGAAGGTGTCGGTGACCACGACGCCGACGTCGACGGAGAGCAGGTTCCGCAGCCCGGCCCGGATGGCCGCCGCCGAGGCGTCGGGGTCCTCGGGCAGCAGCAGGACGGTGCCGGGTTGGGTGTTGGAGGCGTCGACGCCCGCCGCCGCCATGACCAGCCCCTGCCGGTTCTCGACGATCCGCAGCGGGCCCCGGCGCGCGACGACCCGTACGGTCTCCGCGTCGATGGCCTCCTCGCGCGAGTCGGCCCGTACGATCCGGCCCTCCGCCTTCGAGACGATCTTCGAGGTGACCAGCAGGACGTCCCCGTCGCGCAGGCCGGGCGCCGTGTCGGCGATCAGCCGGGCGAGGTCGTCGCCGGGCCGGACCTCGGGGATCCCGGGGAGGGCCCGCACCTCGTACGAGGGGCCGCTCACCGGGCCTGCCCGGCGGCGAGGTCGAGTGCGGCGCGGGCCATGGCTGCGGTGGCCTCGGGGTCGGTCATCATCAGCGGCACGGCCCGGCAGGGGATGCCGGCGGCGGTGACGGTGTCGACGGCTTCGGCGTCGGCGGTGTCGACGAGCCAGCCGTCGAGCAGTTCGGACCCGTAGTGCAGGGCGACGGCGGAGGCGGTGGACTCGACGCCCACGGCCGCGAGGACCTTGTCGGCCATGCCGCGTACGGGCGCGCCGCCGACGATGGGGGAGAGGCCGACGACCGGGGCGGGGGCCTTGGTGACGGCTTCGCGGATGCCGGGTACGGCGAGGATGGTGCCGATGGAGACGACGGGGTTGGACGGCGGGAAGAGGATGACGTCGGCGGCCGCGATGGCCTCCAGTACGCCGGGTGCGGGCTTGGCCTGTTCGGCGCCGACGGGGACGACGGCCTCGGCGTCGAGGGAGGCGCGGAGCTTGACCCAGTACTCCTGGAAGTGGATGACGCGGCGTTCGCCGGTCTCGGGGTCGTTGACGGCGACGTGCGTCTCGACGCGGTCGTCGGTCATGGGCAGCAGGCGGACGCCGGGCTGCCAGCGGTCGCAGAGGGCCTCGGTGACGGCGCTGAGCGGGTAGCCGGCGTCGATCATCTGGGTGCGGACGATGTGGGTGGCGAAGTCGCGGTCGCCGAGGCCGAACCAGGAGGGTCCGACCCCGTACGCCGCGAGTTCCTCCTTGACGGTGAAGGACTCGTCGGTGCGGCCCCAGCCCTGGTCCTCGTTGATGCCACCGCCGAGGGTGTACATCACGGTGTCCAGGTCGGGGCAGACCTTCAGCCCGAACAGGTGAATGTCGTCACCGGTGTTGCCGATGACGGTGATCTCCGCGTCGGGGACCGCCGACTGGAGTCCGCGGAGGAAACGGGCGCCGCCGATACCGCCGGCCAGAACAACAATGCGCATGCAGCGCAGTCTGTCAGGCGGACGCGTGTTCCCGGTGGGCCGGGGAGCAGCCGCGCATCGGCATCTCGGTCAGGCCGGGGAAGTAGACGTGCAGGCTGACCGCTCCTTCGAGGGTGTCGTTGACGACCTCGTGGGCGTAGCCGGGGGCGAAGACGCGCTGGGCGCCGGGGCGGTGGGTGAGGCGGCCGCGGGGGGTGTGCTCGGTGAGCTGGCCGGCGAGGACGGTCAGGACGCCGGAGGAGGCGCCGTGGTCGTGGAGGCCGCTGCCCTGGCCGGGGACCCAGCTGAGCAGCCAGACCTCGTAGCCGGGGCCCGTGCGCAGGCGGTGGTACCAGCGGGTGGTGGCGTCGTACCGGACCAGGTGTTCCCAGCTCGCGCGGTCTTCGGCGATGGAGCGGGCGAGGCCGGCGAACTCGGCGACGGTGACCGGGTGTTCGCGGGCGGGCTGGAGGAGGTGCTGGACGGCCAGGATGTCGCCGGCGATCTGGAGGTCGCTCTCGACGGCGGCGGGAGCGGGGGCCTCGGCGCGGGGGGCGGGGGTGGCGGTGACGGAGGGGGCGGCGACGGTGGAAGCGGGGGCGCTGTTCATCGTGGGGGTGTCCTCGACGGATGTCAGTCGTGCGGGGCGGTTGCTGTGGGGGGATGGCCGGTGCTCAGGGGAGCCGGGGGCTCCGGTGGCATCAACAGCTGCAACAGCAACAGCGAACCTGGGCAGCGCACAGGAACCCACGAATGGGGGTCCGGCTGGTGGCTGCGGGCGCTGACATGCAGACAAGGAGACCGGGCGGAGGGCCGGACTGTCAACCCAATGTCCGGTTTGAGGGGAAAGTTTCACCTCATCCGGTTACTGTCCGCGGAGAAAGGTTTGTGCAGTCCGGGCCCGGGCAGGTGCCGCTGCACGCACGCCAGCGTGAGCCGCGCTCAAACCTCCCGACGCCAAGTCGTGACCGGAATGTGATCCGCGCCGCATCTTCGGCCGGATTGCAACCCCTCCACGGAGTGACGCGTCGCCCAGGTGGGAGGGGGCCACTCGTCGGTGGGCGGTGGCTTCTGTCACGATTTTTGGCGATATGAACACTTTCTGTATAGGCTTGGTTCCGCAGAGTGAATAAGGCGCCCAATAGCAGATCTCGGCTTGACTGGGCAGAAGACACACACTTGTAATTTCACTCGTGTCGTTACCCGGCGATCGGTAACGGCAACACCACGGGGACGCACAGACAGAGCGAGGGGCGCACATGACCGAGCTGTTTCAGGAACTGCTGGTCGAGGAGGCGGACGAGGAGCTCGGATGGCAGGAGCGCGCTCTGTGCGCCCAGACCGACCCCGAATCCTTCTTTCCCGAGAAGGGCGGCTCCACCCGCGAAGCCAAGAAGGTCTGCCTCGCCTGCGAGGTCCGTTCCGAATGCCTTGAGTACGCACTCGCCAACGACGAGCGATTCGGCATCTGGGGCGGCCTGTCCGAAAGAGAGCGCCGCCGCCTGAAGAAGGCAGCGGTCTGAAACAGGCCGCACCGCACCGGCCGCACCGCGACGGCCGCACCGGCCGGGCCGCACCAGATGGCGAAGACCCCCGGTCAACCGCGCTCCACGGAGCGCCGCACGGCACACGGCACAGAGCAAACGGTCCGCCTCCCGCACCTTCCCCGCAGGAGGCGGACCGTCGCGTTCAGGGCCTTCTCCACAGGAGGCGGACCCGCCCCTTCCCAGCCGTTAGTGTGGGGCGCTGTCCAGCAGCCTCCGAGGGCACAGCACCCCCGGATCCCCAGGCCGGAGGGCCCGTACCGCGATGTCCCCGCACAGCAGCTCGCCGGTCTCCCACCAGGCCGCCGGCGCCCCAGAATTCCCCCGGCACGTCGTCACCGCGGTCCTCGTCGCGCACGACGGAGCCCGCTGGCTGCCCCAGACCCTCGCCGGACTCCTCGCCCAGGAACGTCCCGCGCAGGCCCACGTCGCCGCCGACACCGGCAGCTCCGACGAGTCCGCCCGCCTGCTCGCCGAGGCCCTCGGCGACGAGCACGTCCTGCACCTCGCCCGCCGCACCGGATTCGGCGCCGCCGTCGACGAGGCCGCCCGCAGTGCGGGCACCCTCACCCCCGAGGACCTCCCCTACCTCAAGCGCCCCAGCGGCTGGGACCCCGTCAGCCGCACCTGGCGGGACGACGCCTACGACCTCCCCGACCTCCCCCACGGCGAACCCGTCCAGTGGCTCTGGCTCCTCCACGACGACAGCGCCCCCGAACCCGACGCCCTCACCGAACTCCTGCGCGTCGCCGACCAGAACCCCGAAGCCGCCGTCATCGGCCCCAAGCTCCGCGGCTGGTACGACACCAAGCAGCTCCTCGAAGCCGGCGTCACCATCGCCCGCGGCGGCCGCCGCTGGACCGGCCTCGACCGCCGCGAACAGGACCAGGGCCAGCACGACCAGGTCCGCCCCGTCCTCGCCGTCTCCACCGCCGGGATGCTCGTACGCCGCGACGTGTACGACGCCCTCGGCGGCTTCGACCGCCGCCTGCCCCTCATGCGCGACGACGTCGACCTCTGCTGGCGCGCCCACAGCGCCGGCCACACCGTCCTCGTCGCCCCCGACGCCGTCCTGCGCCACGCCGAGGCCGCCGCCCGCGAACGCCGCACCGTCGACTGCGCCGGCCGCTCCGCCGTCGACCCCCACCGCGTCGACAAGGCCGGAGCCGTCCACACCCTGCTGGCCAACACCCCCGGCCGCGCCCTGCCCTACGTCCTGCTGCGCCTGGTCCTGGGCACCCTCCTGCGCACCCTCGGCTACCTCATCGGCAAGGCCCCCGGCCAGGCCGCCGCCGAGTTCACCGGCCTGCTCGCCACCCTGCTGCGCCCCGGCCGGATCCTCGCCGCCCGCAAGGCCCGCCGCCGCACCGCCGCCCCCGCCGCCGAACTGCGCCCCCTCTTCCCCCCGCCCGGCGCCACCCTGCGCGCGAGCGCCGAACAGCTCGCCTCCTACCTCGGCTCCGGCCGCGACACCGACACCGCCCCCGGCGGACGGCACGGCGGCGCCGTCGAATCCGGGCCCGGCGGCGACGACGCCGACTACCTGGAGATCGAACAGTTCTCCCGGCTCAAGCGGATCGCCCGCAAACCCGCCCCCGTCCTCTTCGCCCTGCTCCTGCTGGTCTCACTCGCCGCCTGCCGCGCCCTGATCGGCGGCGGCACCCTCATGGGCGGCGCCCTCCTGCCCGCCCCCGCGGACGCCCTCGACCTGTGGCACCGCTACACCACCGACTGGCAGCCCGCGGGCACCGGGACCACCGCCGGGGCGCCCCCCTACCTCGCCGTCCTGGCAGGCCTCTCCGCCCTGCTCCTCGGCTCCACCAAGGCCGCGCTGGCCCTGCTGCTCGTCTGCTCCGTCCCCCTCGCCGGCCTCACCGCCTACTTCGCCTCCCGGCCGCTCGCCGAGTCCCGGCTGCTGCGCGCCTGGGCCGCCGTCGCCTACGCCTTCCTCCCCGCCGTCACCGGAGCCCTCGCCGGAGGCCGCCTCGGCACCGCCGTCCTCGCGATCCTCCTGCCCCTCCTCGCCCGCTCCGCCGTCACCGCCTTCGGCTTCGCCGACCGCGACACCCCGGGCACCTGGCGCGCCGTGTGGACGTACACCCTGCTGCTGACCCTGGCCACCGCCTTCACCCCGGTCGCCTGGCCGCTCGCCGCCGTCCTCGGCGCCGCCGCGGTCCTGGTGCGCCGGGCGCGCTGGAAGACGTACGCCCCCCGGCTGCTCGCCGCCCTCGCCGTACCCGTCCTCGTCCTCGCCCCCTGGTCCCTGGGCCTGTTCACCCACCCCGCGCGACTCCTGCGCGAGGCCGGACTCCCCTACGGCAGCGGCTCCGCCACCCCCCTCGGCCTGCTCACCGCCAACCCCGGCGGCCCCGGCACCGGCGGCGGACTGCTCCTCGCCGGCACCCTGCTCGCCGCCCTCGCCGCCCTGCTCCGCGCCGACCGCCGCCTCGCCATCGCCACCGCCTGGACCACCGCCCTGGCCGGACTGCTCCTCGCCGTCCTGCTGAACCGCACCGGCTGGGCCGGCCCCGCCGCCCTCCTCTACGGGCTCGCCCTCATCGCCGCCGCCGTCCTCGGCGCGGACGGAGCCAAGGAGCGCGTCGCCGCCCGCAGCTTCGGCTGGCGCCAGCCGCTGGCCGCCCTCGTCGCGCTGGCCGCGGCCGCCGGACCGCTGCTCGCCGCGGCCGTCTGGACGGTCGCCGGCGCCGACGGGCCCCTGGGGCGGCGCGACCCCGTCCAGGTCCCCGCCTTCGTCGCCGCCCAGTCCGACGACAGCAACCGCACGCGCACCCTCGTCCTCGGCGGCACCTCGCCCGCCACCGTCTCCTACACCCTGGTGCGCGGCGGCGGCGTCGGCCTCGGTGACGCCGAGGTCCTCGCCGAGGCAGGCTCCCAGCCCCGTCTCACCAAGGCCGTCTCCAGCCTGGTCTCCGGCTCCGGCGCCGACCAGTCCGAGCAGCTCGCCGCGTTCGCCGTCCGGTACGTGATGATCCCGCCCGGCGGGCCCGTCGCCCTGCGGCGGATCCTCGACGGCACCCCCGGCCTCAAGCAGCACCACCAGGAGGACGGCACCGCCGTCTGGGAGGTCCAGCGGCTCCCCGCCCGCGTCACGATCGTCCCGGCCCGCCAGGGCCAGGCCCCCATCGCCGTCGACGCCGGACCCGTCGCCGCCCGCGCGAAGATCCCCGCCGGCGAGGAGGGCCGCACCCTGCGCCTCGCCGACCGCGCCGACCCCGGCTGGAAGGCCACCCTCGACGGCAAGCCCCTCACCCCCGTCACCCTCGACGGCTGGGCGCAGGGCTTCCGGCTGCCCCAGGGCGGCGGCCGCCTCGACCTGGTCCACCAGGACTCCGCCACCCGCGACGCCTGGCACTGGGCGCAGGGCCTGCTCGCCCTCGTACTGCTGGTGATGGCCCTGCCGGGCCGCCGCGCCCGCCTCGACGACGACCTCCCCGAGGAGACGGCCCCCGCCGGCGGCGCCGAGGCCGGGCAGGGCCGCCGCGCCCGCCGCCGGGGCGCGCCCGCGGCCGCGGAGCCGGAGGCGGGCCCGGCCGAGGCCCTCGTCGACCCGTACGCGCAGATCCCCGCGCAGCAGGTGTACGGCGAGGAGTCGTACGCCTACCAGGAGCCCTACGCCTACGAACCCCCGTACGAGCCCGGCTACGCGCCCCCGCACGAGCCCGGCTCCGGAGCGCCGTACGAGACCCCGTACGCGCCCGGCTACGGGCAGCCGCAGCCCGCCGCGCCCCCGTACCCGCAGCAGCCGGGGTACGGCGGGACCTACGCCGGCTCCGGGCAGCAGCCCCCCTTCCCGCACCAGCAGCAGCCCCAGCCGTACGAGTACGAGCCCCAGCAGTACGACACCTACGGACAGCACCACCCGCGTCCGGACGGGAGCCCCCAGCCGTGAAGCAGCGCGCCCCCCTCACGCTCGCGGCCGTGACGGCGGCCCTCGCCGCCGCCTGCGGCCTGGCATTCGTCACCGCCCCCACCGCCGCCCCGGCCGCCGACGCCCGGCGCGCGGCCGCCGCGCGGATGCCGGTGGAGCGGTCCGTGCTGGTCTGCCCGGCGCCCAGTTCCTCGGACATCGCCGACACCACCTACACCTCGCTCACCCCGGCCTTCCCCGGCCGCGCGGCGGGCACGGGGACGGCCCGGCTGGCCACCAGGGAGGGCAAGGCCGTCCTGGAGCCCAAGGAGCCCGGCAAGCCGGTCACGGCCACCGCCTCCGGCGCCGAGGCGCCCGCGCTGACGGGGACCGCCGTGGGTGCCCTGGCCCCCGGCTGGACCGCCCAGCAGACCACCAAGGTCGCGGTCGGGCAGGCGCGCGGGCTGCTCGGGCTCGCCTGCACCACGCCCGGCACCGACTTCTGGTTCCCCGGCGTCAGCACCGCCAAGGGCCGCCAGGACTACGTCCACCTCACCAACCCCGACGACACCGTCGCCGAGGTGGACATCAAGCTCTACGGCCCCGACGGCCTGCTCAAGCCCAAGCCGGGCACCGCCGACGCGGTCATCACGGTCGAACCCCACTCCACCACCAAGGTGTGGCTGGCCACCCTGGCCGCCGACGCCCAGCTCCCGGACGTCACCGCGCACGTGACCACCGGCTCCGGCCGGGTCGGCGCCTCCACGCAGATCACCGAGGACGGCGTCGGCTCCGACTGGCTCCCGGCCTCCGCCGGCCCGGCCGGCTCCCTGGTCCTGCCCGGCATCCCGGCCGACGCCGCCTCGGTCCGGCTGGTCGCCTTCGCCCCCGGCGAGGACGACGCCGACCTGACCGTGAAGCTGTCCGGCGCGAACGGCTCGATCAGCCCCGCCGGCAAGGAGCGGCTGCACGTCAAGGCCGGTATGACCGCCTCCGTGGACCTGGGGGACATCACCCGGGGCGAGGCCGGCGCCCTGTTCCTGGCCCCCGCCGACCCGAAGAAGCCCGTCCCCGTGGTGGCGGCGCTGCGGGTGGTCCGCGGCACCGGAGCCAAGCAGGAGGTGGCCTTCATCCCGGCGAGCCCCCCGGTCGGGGAGCGGGCCACCGTCGCCGACGCCCGCCCCGAGGACAAGGCCACCACCCTGACCCTCACCGCCGCGGGCGCCGACGCCAAGGTCCGCGTCACCGCCTCCCCGGGCGCCGAGGGCGGTACGGCGGCCGTCCAGGAACTCACCCTCAAGGCGGGCACCACCCGCGCGGTGACCCCGGTGCCGGCCCCCGCCGGCGGCAAGGGCCCCTACGCGCTGACCGTCGAGACCCTCTCCGGCGGCCCGGTCCACGCGGCCCGCACCCTGACCCTGCCGCAGGACGGGATCCCGATGTTCACCGTCCAGACCTTCGCGGACGACCGCTCCCGCGTGTCCGTCCCCGAGGCCGTCGAGGACCCCTCGGTCCTGCTCCGCTGAACGCCCGGTCCGGCCCCCGGCGCGGCGGACTCAGTCCTGCCCGTACCGGGGGTCGACCGTCTCCGGCGAGAGCCCCAGCAGCTCCGCCACCTGCTCCACGACGATCTCGTGCACCAGCAGCGCCCGCTCGTCGCGGGACTTGGCCCGGATCTCCACCGGCCGCCGGAACACCACGATCCGCGCCGGCCGCCCGTCGCGGGCCTCCACCACCCCGCCCAGCGGCACCGCCTCGTCGTTCCAGCCCGCGTCCGGACCGCCCGGCGGCCCAGGCACGTCCGCGATCACGAACTCCACCTCGTCCAGCTGCGGCCACCGCCGCTCCAGCCGCTCCACGGAGTCCCGTACGAGGTCGCCGAAGATCTCGGCCCGGCTCGCCGAGAGCGGGACCTGGGGCGGGGCCAGCGGCCCGCGCATCCCGCGGCCGTGCCGGTCGCGCCGCCGGGGCCGGGGCTCCCGGGGGGCCTGGGCGTCGGATCCGGGGAGGGGAGGAAGCGAACTGTCCGTCACCCCGGCAGGGTAGCCCGCGCGCGGGGGCGCGCCACGGCCTCGATCCGGTCACGACCTGGTGTCGCGGCGGTGTCACACCCCGAACGATCCGGCCAAGATCGCGCACCATTACGGACTCGCTGCCCCTGTTCGTCACCACCCGGCGGACACGACACGGGGGAGTGGCCGGGGGGAGAGTCGTCGCGGCCCGGTCAAGAGTGCGGTACCGTCCAACGTCGTGAGCCTTGTACGTCGCTGTTCGCGCACCGCGTGCGGCCGCCCTGCCGTCGCCACACTGACGTACGTCTACGCCGACTCGACCGCAGTTCTCGGTCCGCTCGCCACCTACGCCGAACCCCACTGCTATGACCTGTGCGCCGAGCACTCCGAGCGCCTGACCGCGCCGCGCGGCTGGGAGGTCGTCCGCCTGTCGGACGGCTCCGGCCCGTCCGCCCGCAGCGGTGACGACCTCGAAGCGCTGGCCAACGCCGTCCGTGAGGCGGCCCGTCCGCCCGAGCGCGCGGCCGAGGCCGGCGGCTCCTCCGGGGGCGGCCCGGCGTCCGGCGAGACGCGCCGCGGACACCTGCGCGTCCTGCGCTCGCCCGACTCCTGACACTCAGATCGTCTGAAAAGCCACTCTCCGTACAAGGTAGGTTTGCTCCACCGCACGGAATCCTCAGGAGGGCAGGCAGTGGCCGCAGATCTTTCGAACATCGTCAAGGCCTACGACGTACGCGGCGTCGTACCGGACGAGTGGGACGAGCCGCTGGCCGAACTGTTCGGCGCGGCGTTCGTCGAGGTCACCGGCGCGAGCGCCATCGTCATCGGCCACGACATGCGGCCCTCCTCGCCCGGCCTGTCGGCCGCCTTCGCCCGTGGCGCGGCCGCCCGCGGCGTCGACGTCACCCTCATCGGGCTGTGCTCCACCGACCAGCTGTACTACGCCTCGGGCAAGCTCGACCTGCCCGGCGCCATGTTCACGGCCTCCCACAACCCGGCCCAGTACAACGGCATCAAGATGTGCCGCGCCGGCGCCGCCCCCGTGGGTCAGGACACCGGCCTCGCCACCATCCGCGAGCTGGCGGAGAAGTGGACCGACGAGGGCGCCCCCGAGGTCCCCGCCGGCACCGTCCCGGGCACCGTCACCGAGCTGGACAGTCTCCCCGGCTACGCCGAGCACCTGAAGTCCCTGGTGGACCTCACCGCGATCCGCCCCCTGAAGGTCGTCGTCGACGCGGGCAACGGCATGGGCGGCCACACCGTCCCCACCGTCTTCGCGGGCCTGCCGCTCGACCTCGTCCCGATGTACTTCGAGCTGGACGGCACCTTCCCGAACCACGAGGCCAACCCCCTCGACCCGAAGAACATCGTCGACCTCCAGGAGCGCGTGAAGGCCGAGGGCGCCGACCTCGGCCTCGCCTTCGACGGCGACGCCGACCGCTGCTTCGTCGTCGACGAGCGCGGCGAGGGCGTCTCCCCGTCCGCCATCACCGCCCTGGTCGCGGCCCGCGAGCTGGCCCGCAACGGCGGCACCGGCACGATCATCCACAACCTGATCACCTCCTGGTCGGTCCCGGAGGTCGTCCGCGAGAACGGCGGCACCCCCGTCCGCACCCGCGTGGGCCACTCCTTCATCAAGGCCGAGATGGCCGCCTCCGGCGCGATCTTCGGCGGCGAGCACTCCGCGCACTACTACTTCAAGGACTTCTGGAACGCGGACACCGGCATGCTCGCCGCGCTCCACGTCCTCGCCGCCCTCGGCGGCCAGGAGGGCCCGCTCTCCGAGCTGGTCTCCTCCTACGACCGCTACGTCGGCTCCGGCGAGATCAACTCCACCGTCGCCGACCAGGCCGCCCGCACCGCCGCCGTCAAGGCCGCCTACGCCGGCCAGGAGGGCGTCACCTTCGACGAGCTCGACGGCCTCACCGTCGCCGCCGCCGACTGGTGGTTCAACCTCCGCCCCTCGAACACCGAGCCGCTCCTGCGCCTCAACGTCGAGGCCCGCGACGAGTCCACCCTCATCAAGATCCGCGACGAGGTCCTGGCCCTGGTCCGCGCCTGACGAAAACCGCCGGCGGGGTCAGACCGGCCCGAGAACCAGCCCCGCCGGCGTTTGAGGCGCGGGGGCGCGGGGGCAGAGCCCCCGGAACGGCGCCGCAGGGGCAGAATCCAGCCCCGCCGGCGTTTGAGGCGCGGGGTCCGGGGCGGAGCCCCAGGAGCCGGGCGCAGCCCCCGCCCCGCCGCCGAGCCGCACGCCCAGTGACTCGGCGGTACGCTGACCACGCCCAATCCGCATCCCCGAAGGGACACCGCCCCATGCCGCTCGAAGCCGGCCTGCTGGAGATCCTCGCCTGCCCCGCCTGCCACGCCCCCCTCCAGGACAACTCGGCGGACGAGACCACCCCCGAGCTGATCTGCACCGGCCAGGACTGCGGCCTCGCGTACCCGGTCCGCGACGGCATCCCGGTCCTCCTCGTGGACGAGGCCCGCCGCCCCGCCTGACCCGGCGGCCCCGCGCCCCGCTCGACCAGCCTGGATCCGTCAACCCCGCCGGAGGCCCCCATGCTCGACGAGTCACTCCTCGACGCACCGGACGATCTCGCCCGTGCCGACCGCCGCGGCCTGCTCCGCGGCGCCGCCGAGGCCGGGGCCCGCGTGCGCACCGCCGCCCGGCACGCCACCGAGGCTGGCCTCGCGGACCTGCGTCCCGACGGCCGCCCCCGGGCGGTGCTCATCGCCGGCCCCGGCACCGCCGCCACCGGCGTCGCCGACCTCCTCGGCGCCCTCGCCGGAGCCTCCGCCCCGGTGACCCGCCTGCACCCCACCGGCGTCGCGCACGCCGCCGGGGCGCTGCGCTGGACCCTGCCCGGCTGGGCGGGCCCCGTGGACCTGCTGCTCATCGCCACCACCGACGGCAGCGAGCCCGGCCTCGGCGTCCTCGCCGAACAGGCCTACCGGCGGGGCTGCACCGTCGTCGCCGTCGCCCCCGAGCGCTCCCCGCTCAGCGAGACCGTCGACGGCGCCCACGGGCTCCTCGTACCGATGGCCAAGGCCCCGTACCAGGAGTACGACGAGTCGGCCGCCGCCGGCCCCGGCGCCCTGTGGGCCCTGCTCACCCCACTGCTGGTGCTCCTCGACAAGGTCGGGCTGATCGCGGCCGCCCCGGACACCCTCCAGCGCGTCGCCGACCGCCTCGACCGCACCGCCGAACGCTGCGGCCCGGCCATCGCCACCTACTCCAACCCGGCCAAGACCCTCGCCGCCGAACTCGCCGACTCCCTCCCCCTCATCTGGAGCGAGGGCACCGGCGCCGGACCGGCCGGCCGCCGCTTCGCCGCGACCCTCGCCGAACTCGCCGGCCGCCCCGCGCTCGCGGCCGACCTCCCCGAGGCCCTCCCCGCGCACGGCGTCCTGCTCTCCGGGGCCTTCGCCGCCGGGGCCGACCCGGACGACTTCTTCCGCGACCGCGTCGAGGAGCCCCAGGCCCTGCGCGCCCGCGTCGTACTGCTGCGCGACCGGCCTACCGGCGGACTCACCGCCGCACCGGCCGCGCGTGAGCTCGCCCTCAGCCACGACACGGCCGTCAGCGAGCTCGAACCGGAGGAGGGCGGTGAGCTGGAACAGCTCGCCGAACTCCTCGCCGTCACCGACTTCGCCACCGCCTACCTGGCGCTGGCGGGCCGGGGACACAGCTGAGGCACACACCCGTGCCCGCACCGCACCAGCTCCAGGAAGACGACGACGATGGACCGCCTGACGAACACGATCCGCCCCTACGCGTGGGGATCCACCACCGCGATCCCGGCCCTGCTCGGGGTCGAGCCCACCGGTGAACCCCAGGCCGAGATGTGGATGGGCGCCCACCCCGGCGCCCCGTCCCGCCTCGACCGCGGAGCGGGCGAGACCACCCTGTCGGCCGTCATCGCCGCCGACCCCGAGGGCGAGCTCGGCGCCGCCGCCGTCGCGAAGTTCGGCCCCGCACTGCCGTTCCTCCTGAAGGTCCTCGCCGCCGGCGCCCCCCTCTCCCTCCAGGTCCACCCCGACCTCGCCCAGGCCCGGGCCGGCTTCGAGGACGAGGAGCGCCGGGGCGTCCCGATCGACGCGGGCCACCGCAACTACAAGGACCCCAACCACAAGCCCGAACTGATCTGCGCCCTCACCCCCTTCGACGGCCTGTGCGGCTTCCGCCCGCCGCTGGAGGCCGCCGACCTCCTCGAAGGCCTCGGCGTCGACTCCCTGAAGCCGTACGTCGACCTGCTGCGCGCCCACCCCGAGGACGCCGCCCTGCGCGAGGTCCTCACCGCCGTCCTCACCGCCGACCGCGAGGAGATGGCCCACACCGTCGCCGAGACCGCCGCCGCCGCCGAACGCCTCGGCGGCCCGTACGCCCCGTACGCGGGCCTCGTGCACGACTACCCCGGCGACCCGGGCGTGATCGCGGCCATGCTCCTCAACCACGTCCGCCTCCAGCCCGGCGAGGCCATGTTCCTCGGCGCCGGCATCCCGCACGCCTACCTCGACGGCCTCGGCGTCGAACTCATGGCCAACTCGGACAACGTGCTGCGCTGCGGCCTCACCCCCAAGCACGTCGACGTCCCCGAACTGCTGAAGGTCGTCGTCTTCGAACCCACCGCCCCCGGCGTCCTGCGCCCCGAGGGCGACGGCGAGGAGGTCTACGAGACCCCCATCGACGAGTTCCGCCTCTCCCGCTTCGTCCTGGCCCCCGGCGGCGCGTCCCGCGCCCTCCCGGACACCGCCCCGCAGATCCTGCTCTGCACCGCCGGCGCCCCGGCCGTCGGCGAACTGGCCCTCGCCCCGGGCGAGTCGGTCTTCGTCCCGGCGGGCGAAAAGGTCGAACTGTCCGGAACCGGTACCGTGTTCCGGGCCACCGTCGTCGTCTGACACGGCATCGGCCGCACGGCCGGCTGCAACAATGTGCCGCCGTAGTCAGCGGCCAGGAGAGGACATCCAGCACCCATGAGCGCGTCGGGCGGCACCAAGGCGATCGTGGCGGCACTCGCCGCCAACCTGGCCATCGCGGTGGCCAAGTTCGTGGCATTCCTCTTCAGCGGCTCCTCGTCGATGCTCGCGGAGAGCGTCCACTCGGTCGCCGACTCCGGCAACCAGGGCCTGCTCCTCCTCGGCGGCAAGAAGGCCCAGCGCGAGGCCACCCCGCAG
The DNA here is from genome assembly GCF_040301925.1 of Streptomyces sp. NPDC000075. Taxonomy (NCBI): domain Bacteria; kingdom Bacillati; phylum Actinomycetota; class Actinomycetes; order Kitasatosporales; family Streptomycetaceae; genus Streptomyces; species Streptomyces sp. NPDC000075. The sequence goes on along the minus strand of NZ_JBEPFL010000038.1, from coordinate 5,045 downwards.
CACCCCTTCGGGTACGGGCGCGAGCGCTACATCTACGCCTTCCTCGTCTCCATCGTCCTCTTCACCGTCGGCGGCATGTTCGCCATCTACGAGGGCTACGAGAAGATCCACGACCCGCACCCCATCGAGTCCTGGTACTGGCCCGTCGGCGTCCTCGTCTTCGCGGTCATCGCGGAGGGCTTCTCCTTCCGCACCGCCATCAAGGAGTCGAACGAGACCCGCGGCAGCCAGTCCTGGGGCCAGTTCATCAAGAGCGCCAAGGCCCCCGAGCTGCCCGTGGTCCTGCTGGAGGACCTCGGCGCGCTCGTCGGCCTGGTCCTCGCCCTCCTCGGCGTCGGCCTCGCCCTCATCACCGACGACGGCGTGTGGGACGGCATCGGCACCCTGTGCATCGGCACCCTGCTGATCGTCATCGCCGTCGTCCTGGCCCTGGAGACCAAGTCCCTGCTGCTGGGCGAGTCCGCCGGCACGGCGGAGGTCGAGAAGATCAAGGCCGCGCTCGTCGACGGGGACACCGTCACCGGCGTCATCCACATGCGCACCCTGCACCTCGGCCCCGAGGAGCTCCTGGTCGCCGCCAAGATCGCCGTCCAGCACGACGACACCGCGACCGAGGTGGCCAACGCCATCAACGCCGCCGAGGCCCGTATCCGCGCCTCCGTGCCGATCGCCCGCGTGATCTACCTGGAGCCCGACATCTACAACCCCGACGCCGCCAAGGCCGACGGCCGCTGACCGGACCCTCCGGCCCGTCCGGCCCGTCCGGCACCGGACACACGAAGGCCCCCGCGGCTCGTCACGAGCCGCGGGGGCCTTCGCCCGTATGAGGGAGGGGGAACGCTACGGCTGCGCGTCCGCGCGCTCACCGGACCCGGCCGCCGCGGCGACCGGCTCGGCCGGCCCGGCCGGCGTGGCGGCCGCGGCCTCCCGCGCGGTGGCCCGCCTGCGCGCCCGCCGGGACACGAACGCCAGCACCGCGCCGGCCACCAGCACCAGCGCACCGGCCAGCTGCCCCCACACGGCCAGCTTCGCCATCGGGTACATCACGACCTTGGCGGAGACGTTGTCCGCCGGGACCGGCCCGTTGTTCGCGTACTGCGAGCCGTCCGAGTTCATCCGGTTGTCGCCCATCAGGAACACGGACCCCTCGGGCACCGTCACGTCGAAGGCCACCGCCGAAGGGTTCTTCCACTGCTCCAGGTACGGCTCGTCCAGCGGATCACCGTTGAGCACCAGCCGGTACTGGCCGCTGGTCTTGCTGCTCGGCTTGTACCGGATGCGGTCCCCGCCCACGGCGATGACCCGGTTCATCTGCGTCTTCTGCAGGGACCACGGGACGGAGACGAGGACGACGTCCCCCCGGTGCAGCTTCCCCGTGTCCACCGGCTCCAGGTAGATGCTCTCCCCGTCGGTGTAGGTCGGCGCCATCTGCCAGCCGGCCGCCTTGCCCTCCGAGTAGCGCGACGGGGGGTTGACGGCCTTCGCCACCGTCACCCCGCCGAGGATGACCGCTCCGAGCACCAGCAGGACGATCGCCGCGATCCCGCGTCTGCGTCCTGGCCTGTGTGTCATTTCGTCCCTTCCGATGTACCTGCCTTGCATCGTAGGTCGACGGCGATGCGCCGAACGCCGCCGGGGGCCCGGTGCGCCAAGTCCGTACATACCGATTCGGACACTGCCCGTACGCCGCCGGGCCCCGTACCGAGGCGGTACGGGGCCCGGCGGACGGGGCGCGGGAGACGGGCCTAACGGATCTCGTGCAGGACCTCCAGGACGGCCGGCCCGTCCGGCGCGGACCGGAGCCGGTCGCGGAACCCGCCGTCCATCAGCTTGCGCGACAGCAGGGCCAGGATCCGCAGGTGCTCGTCGCCGGCGGAGGCCTCCGGCACCGAGATCATGAAGATGAGCCGGGCCTTGGTGCCGTCCAGGGAGCCCCACTCGATGCCCTCGGAGGACCGGGCGAAGCCCACCGTGGGGCGGGTGACCGCGTCCGTCTTGGCGTGCGGGATCGCGATCGACTCGCCGAGCCCGGTCGTGCCCTGCGCCTCCCGGGCGAGGGCGACGCGGACGAGTTCCTCGACGTCACGCACGTTGCCGGTGGTGGCCAGCATCCCGGCCATCTCGCGGATCGCCGCCTCCTTGGAGTCCGCCGCCAGCTCCGTCCTGACGGTCCGTTCCGTCAGATAGCCGGACAGCACCTCCGCCTCCTCGGCGGCCGCGGCTCCGGGGGCCGGCGCGGTGGCGGCGGCCACGGCCGTACCGCCCGCCCCGGCGCCCACACCGGCGAGCACCGGCTCGGGCACCGGGCCCGCCTCCGGCGCACCGGCCCGGGCGGCCCTGCGGCCCTTGATCTCGATCAGCGCGTTGGTGGTGAGCGCGGTCACGACCGTGCCGATGGCGATCGCCACGAAGAACATCGCCACCCCGCTGATCGCGCCGAACAGCGAGACGACCGGACCGCCGTGCGGCACCGAGTTCCCGACCCCCGCCAGTCCGGCCACCGCACCGGCGACCGCGCCGCCGAGCATGTTCGCCGGGATGACCTGCGCCGGCCGTGCGGCGGCGAAGGGGATCGCCCCCTCGGAGATGCCGAAGAATCCCATGAACAGGGCGGCCACGCCGGCCTCCCGCTCCTGGTCGGTGTAGAGCCTGCGGCGCAGCAGCGTCGCCAGGCCCTGGCCGAGCGGCATGACGGGGATCGCGGCGGCGGCCATGCCCATGACCGCGTTGTTGGTGCCGATGAGGCCCACGGCCACGAGGAAGGCCGTCTTGTTGACCGGGCCGCCCATGTCGAAGGCGATCATCAGGCCGATCAGGGCGCCGAGGACGATGGCGCTGGAGCCGGTCATCCCGTTCAGCCAGTCGGTCAGGTGCGTGAAGAGCCAGGAGATCGGCTGCCCGATGACGTAGATGTAGAACAGCCCCAGCGCCAGCGTCGACGCGATCGGGATCACGATGATCGGCATGATCGGCTGGACGAACCGGGGAACCTTGACCTTCTTGATCCACACCACCAGGTAGCCGGCCAGGAAGCCGGTGGCGATGGCGCCCAGGAACCCCGCGTTGGCGTCCGCCCCGTAGATGTTCACGGCGTCGGCGGCCAGGAACCCGCCGATCATGCCCGGCACGAGCGCGGGCCGGTCACCGAGCGCGTGGGCGATGTAGCCGGAGAAGATCGGCAGCATCAGCTTGAAGCCGAGACCGCCCAGCGAGTTGACGTAGAACCAGAACGAGTCCTTGTCGAACTCGATGCCCTTGGGCGTGGTGTGCCCGCCCAGCGCGATCGAGACGGCGAGCAGCAGACCGCCGACGACGACGAACGGGATCATGTGGGAGACGCCGTTCATCAGCGCCTTGTACGCGGCGCTGCGCTCCCTTCCCCCGCCCGCCGGACCGCCGGGGGCCCCGTCCCCGCCCTGCACCGGCGCGGTGCGCACCCCTTCGATCAGTTCCTTCGGCCGGTGGATGCCGTCCGCGACGCCCGTGGAGAGGACCCGCTTGCCCGCGAAGCGTGCGCGGTCGACCTCCTTGTCGGCGGCGATGATGATCCCGTCCGCCTCTCTGACATCGTTGTCAGAGAGCACGTTCTCCGCCCCGATGGAGCCCTGCGTCTCCACCTTCATCTCCACGCCGAGCTCGGCGGCGGCCTGCTGGAGCTTCTCCGCGGCCATGTAGGTGTGTGCGATCCCCGTGGGGCACGCGGTGACGGCGAGCAGCTTCAGCCGCTCCGTCCCGCTCGCGCCTCCGCCACCGGGAGGGCCGGCCGTAGTACTCACGTGGAATCTCCTTCGCGCGATGGGTCCGTCCAACGGAATCCTCCACCAGATAAGGAGTGGATCAAAAGTCCGAAAGGCCCCGAACCCTCCGCCGGACGGCCCGAAAACAGGCCGTGACTCGTTCCCCCGCGGGCTGGGGCCCGCTGCGCCGATCGGTGTAGATTCGTCATCAGTGTCAGGCGTCGCCGCTGATGGCGGTCGGGCGGTCCTCGTGACCGGCCGAGGGGAGAGAGGGCCCCGCGACGGACTGTGCTCGGCGCACCGGCTTGCCCGTGCGCGGCTCAGCCGTACCCAACCTCTCGACCCATGAGGAGCAGCACCCATGGACTTCAAGGTCGCCGACCTTTCCCTTGCCGCCTTCGGCCGCAAGGAGATCACCCTGGCCGAGCACGAGATGCCGGGTCTGATGTCGATCCGCCGGGAGTACGCCGAGGCGCAGCCGCTGGCCGGCGCCCGTATCACCGGCTCGCTGCACATGACCGTGCAGACCGCCGTCCTGATCGAGACCCTGGTCGCGCTCGGCGCCGACGTCCGCTGGGCCTCCTGCAACATCTTCTCCACCCAGGACCACGCGGCCGCCGCCATCGCGGTGGGCCCGAACGGCACCCCGGAGAACCCGCAGGGCGTTCCGGTCTTCGCCTGGAAGGGCGAGACGCTGGAGGAGTACTGGTGGTGCACGGAGCAGGCGCTGACCTGGCCGAACACCCCCACCGGCGGCCCGAACATGATCCTCGACGACGGTGGTGACGCCACCCTCCTCGTCCACAAGGGCGTCGAATTCGAGAAGGCCGGCGCGGCCCCGGACCCGTCCACGGCGGACTCCGAGGAGTACGGCCACATCCTCACCCTGCTGAACCGCACCCTCGGCGAGAACCCGCAGAAGTGGACCCAGCTGGCGTCCGAGATCCGCGGCGTGACGGAGGAGACCACCACCGGTGTCCACCGCCTCTACGAGATGATGCAGGCCGGCGAGCTGCTGTTCCCGGCGATCAACGTGAACGACGCGGTGACGAAGTCGAAGTTCGACAACAAGTACGGCTGCCGCCACTCGCTGATCGACGGCATCAACCGTGCCACCGACGTCCTGATCGGCGGCAAGGTCGCGGTCGTCTGCGGTTACGGCGACGTCGGCAAGGGCTGCGCGGAGTCGCTGCGCGGTCAGGGCGCGCGGGTCATCGTCACCGAGATCGACCCGATCTGCGCGCTGCAGGCGGCGATGGACGGCTACCAGGTGGCGACGCTGGACGACGTGGTGGAGACGGCTGACAT